>CADBAC010000096.1 GCA_902792495.1 Ruminococcus flavefaciens
CCCGCTCTTTCGGCGGCTTCAAAGGCATTGCCGAGAATAACATACCAGCAGCAGAAAGCGTCACGTTTTGATTTAAGTGATTTATCGGGCATAAAAAATGACCTCCTTTCTGAACTCTGAACGGTGAAGTGTCCGTTCATAAGAGGTCAGAAAAGAGGCCTTTTTCAATGCAAACCCATTGAATATTGAAAAAATAATTTTTGACTTTGTATATCTGCACAAGTAATTGCCGTACAAAGAAGTGATGGTGCAGCATAATAACGAAAAATAAGAAGTGACATATGTCACTGTGATAGTGACACTATACATCTTACTATTTAATAGAATATGTGTTAAAATACAGTCAAAGGAGATGAGAGTATGAAAAACAGACCCGAATGGCTTATCAAGTGCAGCAAGGCAGTTAAAGTGATAAGGATCCTTCTTGTAATTTATATAATAGTAATGGGCGCCTACTTTGACGTATGCGTTTTTAACGGATTTACAGGCTTTTTCGTAATAGATTTCCTGATGATATTCGCATTGCTCGTTCTCCCGTTTCTGACAGTTTTCATATTTCCGCCTTCGCTGATAGCCTTTCTCTTTGTGGCAGGCGTTGCGATAGCAAATAAGGTGTACGACAAAAAATCAGACGACAGTCAGCAGTATATGTAAGGCGGTGAGCTCATGAATACATATGAATGGATAAGGCAGAAATGCAGGAACGGTGCGAAATTTCTGCTGATATACGGCATATTTGTAGCGGTGGTCTATCTTGCAGCAGAGCCTGCCGACAGAACAGGCGAAGGACTTGCAGGAGCAGGTCTCACTATAATCGAGAGCATAGGACAGGTATTCCTTACCATAGCGCTTCTGCTGAATCCTGTGACATTATTCTTTGCAGGAAGGGCGATCACAGCAATAGTGATATTCCTGGTATTCAGATTTATCAGCAGTAAAGGAAAGGACATCGAACAGTACAGGAAGGAAGCAGATGATATGCTGAAGGCTGTACCGATTGTGATCGCTTGCGTGCCTTTATTCTGCTGGATCGTGCCATTTGTGCTGCAATGATAAGGAGTGATGAGATGATGAGTAAAGGCAGAAAACTTTTCAGGTTATCGTGCATTATCACAGCTATCGGAGTTTTCATATCGGTATGCAGTTTCGTTGACGGCACATTCTGGCGTGGCTTCGGTGAAAATGAACTGGTAATACTGCTGATATTCCTTGCGGTATTTGATACATCACTGCTCTACATGACGGGATATTTTCTGGTACACAGGCTTCCTTTCCCCGAAGAAACAGCAGAGGAGCCGCTGTGGTTCAGAAGGACGTTTTACCTTGCGTTTTCGCCCATAGCGCTTATAATCGGATTCGGCATTTTCAACGGTCTGACAGGAACATTCACATTATTCACAAGAGGAACGTTTTGGGATGATTTCATGATAGGAGTGTATTTAGCTTTGGGATTTCTGCTGCTGGTGCCTGTGATATTCGTGGCGAATCTGATAATCATATTTTATTTATACAGAAGACACAAAAGAAAGAAATATATATCCCTGAAAAACAAATAAAAAGGGAAAAGCGTATGCATCACGTTTGTGGTGCATACGCTTTATTACATATCGTTTCTGTTTTCGAGAGCCTTGAAAAGTGTCACTTCATCGGCATATTCGAGGATACCTCCTACGGGGAGTCCGAATGCCAGCCTTGTGACCTTTATACCCATGGGTTTGAGGAGACCTGCTATATACATAGCTGTAGCGTCGCCCTCAACAGTGGGATTGGTAGCCATGATGACTTCGCTGACTCCGCCCTTAGCTATCCTCGCAAGAAGCTCCTTTACTCTGAGCTTATCGGGGGTTATTCCATCCATAGGTGAGAGGAGTCCGTGAAGGACATGGTAAACTCCGTTATACTCTCTTGTTCTCTCAAAGGCAGTAACGTCCTTGGGAGTTTCAACAACACAGATCACGCTGCGGTCACGTTCATCGTCAGCGCAGATAGGGCAGATATCCCTTTCGGTCAGATTCTGACAGCACTGACAGCAGTGAACGTTTTTCTTTGCATCAAGGAGGGCCTTTGCGAAGTCCTCCACAGCCGCCTCGTCCATAGACATAACATGGTAAGCCAGCCTCTGGGCGGACTTCATGCCTATGCCGGGGAGAGACGCAAACTTTTCCGCCAGTATGACCAGCGGTAAAGCATTATGGTCAGCCATCAGCCATTAAAACAGGCCTGGGAGAGATACACCGCCTGTGATCTTGCCCATTTCAGCTTCAGTAGTTGATTCGATATTGTTTACAGCCTCGTTGATAGCGCTGATGATGAGATCCTGGAGCATCTCAACATCCTCAGGGTCAACAGCCTCAGGCTTGATGTTGAGAGACTTGATAGTCTTCTTACCTGTGAGAACTACCTCAACAGCACCGCCGCCTGCTGTAGCAGAGAACTCTCTTGCTTCGATATCTTCCTGGAGTTCAGTGATCTGATCCTGCATCTTCTGAGCCTGCTTGATCATCTGGTTCATGTTCTGAGCGCCGCCGCCGCCGATATTTCTTGGTATTCTTGCTTTCATTTTAAAATTCTCCTTTAATATATACATTATTTTATTGATAAAGCAAATTTATATTTGCTTATAAACGTTGATATTGCAGGGAACGCCGCCCTCAGCGTTCCGCACTATAACAATATATCTGCCAATGGAACGGCGAGGGCGCCGTTCCCTACTTATTAAAACTTGCGCTGTTTTCCACAGCTGTTTCGATCTTGTTGTCGATAGCCTTTTTGATAAGGCTCTGTGCGAGGTCCTTCTGTTCCTCGACAGTAGTTGTGCATCTCGCCTTGATGATGTAGCGCTGCCCCAGCACATGGCTGATGGTAGAGCCGAGTGATACCGCATTTTCTCTTACCTTGAAAAGGGTGATGAAGAAGCGGTTCTGTGAAGTGATAAAGATGATATTTCCTGCTGTAGCGGCAACCGAGCCGTCAAGACTTCCTGCAACTGCGGGGTTGACCTTCTTGAATTCCTCCAGGACTTCGCCCCATCTTTCGCATGGGATGAGGTCCGAGGGCTTCAGTGTCTTGATATCCACAGTAGGCGCAGGGTCAGCCTCCGTCGGCGGAGAAGAAGCCGTAAGGACTTCGGGCTGCTGCTGTTGCTGAGGAGTGCCGCTCTGTACCTGTACAGGGGCATTTTTTATCTTATCCTCCAACTGTTTTATTTTATCATATATTTCAGAATTGTCAATAGCTTCCGTGGTGTTTCTGATATTTCCGCAAAGCTTTATCAGCGCCATTTCAAATTCCACACGGCGGTTCATAGCCCTGTTCATATTGGTGCTGCATTCCTGTAGTATGGAAATATGGGACATGATAGTTTCAAGCTCAGTGCTGTCTGCAAGTTCACGGAGTTTCTGCATTTCCTCAGCTACGCACACTATCAGGCTTTCGGCGGTATCGGGTGATACCTTGATGAGCATAATGTTTCTCAGCTGTGATATGAGTTCTTCGCAGAGTCTTCCGATATCCTTTGACATATCGTAAAGTGAAGCGGTAATGGACAGCGCCTTTGCGGTATCGCCTGTGTTTACGGCTTCAAGCAGACCGAAAAGGTAGTCTCTGCCTGCGATTCCTGCCGCAGCGGAAACCACATCCTCGTCTATTTCCTCGCCGCCCACCGAGCATCTGTCAAGCAGTGATACAGCGTCACGCATACCGCCGTCGGCAAGCTTAGCTATCATAGCGGCGCCGCCGTCGGTGAGGGAGAGTTCTTCCTGCTCTGCGATATATTTAAGTCTTGCGGCGATATCCTCGGGCTTTATGCGCCTGAAATCGAAACGCTGACAGCGTGAGAGGATGGTGGCAGGTACTTTGTGTATCTCTGTGGTAGCGAGAATGAATTTCACATACGGGGGCGGCTCTTCCATGATTTTCAGCAGAGCATTGAAAGCGCCTGCGGAGAGCATATGCACCTCGTCGATGATGTATATTTTATACTGACCTCTGTCGGGGGTATAGACCGCAGCGTCACGGAGGTCACGGATATTATCGACACCATTGTTTGAAGCAGCGTCTATCTCGACTATATCGGTGAGAGCGCCGCTGTCAGCGTCACGGCATATGTCGCATTCAAGGCAGGGGTTGCCGTCCTTCATATTGCGGCAGTTGACAGCCTTTGCGAGGATACGTGCACAGGTGGTCTTACCTGTACCACGGGAGCCTGTGAATAGGTATGCATGGGCAGTCTTTCCGCTCATTATCTGGTTTTTCAGCGTATCCGTAGTCTGCTGCTGCGAGATAACGTCGTCGAATGTCATAGGTCTCCACTTGCGGTAAAGAGCCTTGTACATACTTTCACCTCATTTCATACGGTGTCAGGGATTGTCTTTATTATGGGCCTCGAGAAGGACAGCCGCCTGTATTTCCTTGTAATAGCCGCTGTAGCCCGTTGGGTCGTCGATGTTGTTGAGGAGAGCCATGCGGTAGAATTCCTCGCCCTTTTTGAAGTCCCTCAGCAGAGTGTGGGCAATGGCAGCGCCGCCGAGAGCATTGGCATAGCATTCATGGCGGTCGATGGCCTCATTGAACCATTTCAGAGCGTTTTCGCCGTCGTTGAGTTTGATGTACATACGACCTATCTCAACACGCATACGCTCGCTGTATTTCTTATCCGAATCCATGATAGCCTTGAACATTTCCAGAGCCTTTGAGGTATTGCCATTTTCGGCATGGCATCTTGCGAGGAAAATAGGCAGTTCAGGGATGTGGAAGCCGTGCTTTTCCGCATTCTCATAGCAGTTGACCGCATTGGGATTCCAGCCCATAAGGTCATAGCAGCGGCCACGGTAGAAACTGAGAACGCCCTGTTCTTCGTTGGTCTTGCTGAAACTGCCGCTGTCTATCCTGGTGAACATTTCGAGAGCGTCACCGAAATAGCGCTGGTGGAACATTTCCATACCCATTTCAAACATGGAGGATTTCTTGTTCATTCCCGTAAAGGCGTTTCCTATGATATCCTCATCGTAGCGGTGGTAGACAGAACCTGCATACTTGAACGATTCAAACAGGAAGAGCAGGAACCATGAACCGACGAAGAACACGATCATCCACACGATGACTGATCTGAATCCGATGCTGTCATGGCCTGAGAAAATAGCCATACCTGCGGTAAGGATAAGGGTCAGGACAGCAGTAGCTGCGAGGGCTCTTACAAGAACTCTCTTCAGACATATGAGCACTCTTTTGGTGCGGGTCAGAATAATGGATAGTAAAAGCATAGGCCAGTCTCCTAAAAGAAAAATTCCGGAACATAGATGTGCAGGCTTGCTGCGGCACACAAAACGATCCGCTTAATGCTGCTCGGTCTCCCGCCTGACATGGTTCACGGGGTCTCGTTGCACAGGGCCCGCACATCTATATTTCGGAATTTTCATTGAAAATCCTGATCGAGCAGACATACGCTCTGTATGATATTATAACACAGTGCAAGGGGTTTGTCAAGGATTTTTTTATCATATTATTATAAATTTTGTCGATACGTGTCGCTCGGGTCTTTGAGGCAACGCCGCCCCCGGCGTTCCACAAGGTACTAATAATGGCACAGTGAGGGGCACCGTTCCTTACAAACACGCAAATCAATTTTCAAAATAAAATGTCATTTTACGAATAATTTTTGTAGGGGCTGCCTTCGGCGGCCCTCCTGATTATTGCAAGGACTGCCAAAGGCA
>CADBAC010000097.1 GCA_902792495.1 Ruminococcus flavefaciens
CCTGTTACACTGAATCCCATAACGAACTTACCGTTCTTGTCGTAGAGATTGTACCAGAATTCCTTAGTACCGCTGAGTGTGATGCCGTATTCAAGCTTGATAACACCTTCGGATTCGGTAGTTGTAGTATCGCCTAATCGGAAAGTACCGCTGTAGATATCGTCCCCCTTGATGTAAAGGTACTGATTCGGCTTATCTGCATTTTCCCATGTGCCTGAAAGTGCCTTGACACTTACACCTGAAGCAGGAGCATTCTTTACTTCATAGAAACCGTAATCGTTTGGTTCATCAGTAATTGCTGTAGTTGTTGTCTGTTCCTCAGGCTTTTTAGTGGTTGTGGTAGTTGCTGCGGACTTTGTTGTAGTTGAGTCAGCCTTAGCAGTTGTGGTCTCAGGCTTTGTTGTGGTATCTTCAGCCTTTGTTGTAACTTCAGCAGTTGTGGTAGTAGTTTCTGTACCTGTACCTGTTGTAGTTGTCTGGATGATATTCTCTTCTTCCATGTACTGCATAAGGCTTCCCTTATAGCCTGTTGAAGTCTTAGCGTAGTATGTGAGAAGTACAGAAGCGTCACGGCCGTCTATGATTCCGTCGCCGTTGATATCGCCGAAGAGGTCTGTGAGAGGCTTGGCAGTTGTTGTAACAGGAGCAGTAGTTGTAGTAGTCAGAGAAGCAGGATCGAATTCACCGAGTTCCATATCGTAAATAGCCGGATTAACTGCCGGGCTGGAGTTAACAGAAAATCTTACAACTTTGCAGTCCTTTGTATCGAGTCCGAATGGGAAAGGTTCGCTGTTTCCTTTGATACTGAAAGTTTTATACAATACATTATCCTTAAAGATATTCAATGTAACTGAATCAGAATCGTAAACCCTGTTAGCAACACCGATAGAGAACTTCATTCCGTCAACGTTTTCTGTATTGAAGCTTACTGTACAGGGAGCAACACTGCCTGTACGTGGGAATACAAAACCGGAATAGTATTTCTTGCCACCGACAGTAAATGAATTAGCTTCGTCAGATCCGCCTGTATATTTTGTGACATTTACAGCCTTGAATCCTGACTTGATGAACTCATTTTCATCCTTATATTCAGGGATGGAAGGAGCATTCACAGGTGCAAGTTTATCGGCTCTGATATTTGCGATACCGTACTTGAGATAAGCACTGTCCAGGTGGAACTCAAAGCGGAGAACCTTACCCTTGGAAACATCAAGACTTGTCTCGGTGATCGGAATATTCAGTGTGAGATTGATCTTCTCTTTCAGTTCGTTATCAAGGTAAACATTTACATAGCCTTCGTGGTCGTTTTCCCAGCTATCAAGGCAGCCTGTATCCCATGTTATCTTTTCAAAATCTTCAACATTAAATGAAATATTATGAACTATAGGGTTATAGTCTCCTACGACTACAAAACCGTCATGATAGGTTCTGCCGTTCATGTTGAATGCTTCCTTGTCGGATTCACCTGAATAAATAGTAAAAGCACCTTTTTCATAGTTGAATGCACTCTTGATAAGGCTTGCTGTATCCTTAGTTTCAGCAACCGTTGAATCAAGACCTGCTGAGAGATCGTCAACTTTGACATCCATCATTGCATAGTGAGAAGCATAAGCACTGCATACGAAGCGGATATTTTTAGCGTCCTTGACATCGAATTCATAATCAGTTGTCAGCATATCCGGAGAAAGAGGGATCTTTTTGATCTCCTTATTATCTATGAATACACCGAGTGAACCACCCTCAGCATTCTGTGAGTCCTGTCTTCCCACTGAGAATGAGATCTTATCATGATTCTCAACATTGAAAGAAACAGCGCCTGTAGGATCATTTGAAAATGTGTCGAAGTTAATTCCCTGATAGTATGAACGTCCGTTTACATTGAAGCTTTTGCCCTTTTCGTCACCGTAGTAAATAGTGGCTTTGTTAAGATCATAAGCGCTTTCGAGAAGTGACTTTGAATCCTTGAACTCAGGAACAGCAGCCTTTTTGGAAATAGCAAGATCATCCAGCTGGATATCACCTGCGCCGTAAGCACAGTTTCCTTCACCGGCGAATTCCATTCTGAGGTAGCTTGAACCCTTTGGTATAGCTATGCTGCAATCCTTGAGCGGTTCGCCGTATGAAACTTTCTTGGTATCGACAAGCTTGCCGTCGATGTAGAAATTGAATACACCATCTGCACTTACGGTACCGTCAATGTTACCTAATGTGAAGTTCAGCTTTGAACAGTTCTCTACATTGAAACCAATTGTAGCAACATAGCCCTTATATCCATGACTGAAAGTAATACCTTCATGGTAAGTTCTGCCGTTCATGTTGAAGGACTTGGTCTCATCAGTGCCGGTATACAGTGTAACATTGTCTCCATCGTATGCACCGCCTATAACGCTGGACATATCCTTATAAATAGTTCTTGTTGACGGAATGGCCGGCTTGTCTGTATCTGTTGTGATATCGCCCAGAGCGTAGTTAGCTGCATAACCGTTTTCCATTATGAATGATACCTGCTTAGCCTTTGAAACGTCCATATCATACTTGTAAGCGTTCATGGTCCATTTCAGTTCAATGGTATCAGTGAGTTTATCATCTACATAGACTTTGATTCCTGAGTCGTATTTGTTAGCGTTTTCGATGTGGCCGAGAGTGAAAGAGAGGGATTTTGCTGATGAAACATCAAATGTTATCTCGGAAGTGGTATTAGTGTGCTCACGGAAAACAATACCGTTATTGTAGATCCTTCCGCACATTTTGAATGTAGCGGACTTGTCATCCTTGTATATACCTACGTTTTTGTGGGAAACGATGGGGAGAGAGGTATAGAATGTTTCTGCAGCGTCAGCTGCATTTACAGTCAGAGCAAGCTCAGGGGCTATGCTTTCTGCGATAGGTGCAGAAGCACCTACCAGCGCAAACGCCATAGCGGCGGCTGCAAATTTCTTCATCTTCATTTTTGTGGATTCCTCCTATATAATATTTTAATACCGCTATTATATCACTTTCTCCACCTTTTGTCAATATTATACAGCAGAAAGTTAATTCAGCACAATTTTTGTGCGGTGTTGCCTTAATGAAATTTTAGTGAAAGTATTGTATTTTCCGTCGGAATACTGTATAATGAAGCTGACAGCGGCAGAGTGCCGTTCAGTCAGAAATGATATAGGAGGAATAAGAAATGGAAAACAACAATATGTCAAACGAGGAAAAGCTGGCTAAGTTCCTGGAGGAGATACGCAAACTGGGGAACATCCGCATGGATGGCGAAACACCTTCAATGGAGAAAAAGACCATCGATCAGCAGGCTGAGGAAGTTTTTGAGGCTATTAGCAAGAAAGTCGGTGAAGCTGAGAAAATGGTGAAGAACATCGTTAACGAGCCTGCAAAGGATACAAAGGTAAGTGATACTGCCGCCGACAAGTCTCACACAAATGAGATAGACAAGGACAATATCATGGAGCTTCTCTATAAGGAATACTGCACAAGAAACAGCGATGTCAGCAAACTTCTTGCCGAAATGGTTTCCTGTGAGGACAAGTCCGAAAGAGAGCGTATAGCAAAACGTATCAGCAATGCTTACGGCTCCGAAAAAAGGAAAGCTTTCAAGGCAGGCTTTGATTCTGCAAAGGAACTGCTTAAATAAACCGAAAAATAAAATGCCCCTGAGTGTTTCAAAGCACTCAGGGGCAATGTGTTTATTTATGCTGCTAAGGTGGATCAGGATTTACTTCGCTATCATCTGGAATAACCATTGCAGGAACAAATGCAGCGGATACCAGACGTAGAAAAAGTATTTGGAAAATAACGGGAAATGTCCTTTATTACCATTGTAGAAAAATGTGATGACGATCCCTGCTGCCCATTCAGGTAACAGATAGATAAAAAACAAAGATGTGTCCGGTATACTGCCTAAGCTTACACAGAGAATACCGTACATCAGGAGCATATAGCTTGCAAGCCGTATAAGCGGCTTTTCACGGAGCAGATCAAACAGCAGCATTATCATTATTCCGCTGACAGCCCATTCGCAGTTAAGCAGCCGGCTTATACCCATCAATGCGGCGATAGCCAGAATGCGCAGCGGCAGTTTCCAGTCACAATGCAGAACAATCAGTGCCGCAAGTCCCAGAAAGAGCGTCATAAGCACACTCCATTGCAGGAGCAGATTATGAACCGTCAGGCCTCCCGCCAATATCAGCGAATGAGGTATCTGAGTAATGACTGCAAAAATCAGTAGCCGTATCGCATACTTTGATCTCGATTTGGTATAGTGAAATCCTTCCGATATAAAAAAGAAGAATACAGGAGGAGCAAAGAATTCCAATGCGCCAACGATCATTAACAACGGTCTTGAGTGAAATAATGCATAAACTGTTAATTGCCAATGACCGAGAGTCATCAGTGCCAGAGCAATATATTTGAGCAGGTCACGATTGATCAACTGTAAAGGAAAATCTTTGTTCAGCAGTTTGCGGTCAAGATCTGAAAGAAATGATTTTTTTATAACTTTTTCTGATTCTGTTTCCATAAAGCACCTCCGAATTTGTTGCAAAATATTATATATTATATCATACTTATGTTTAAAAGTCAACAAAAATAAAGCCATAATATTTCTGACTGCATATCAGAAATACTATGGCTAAAGGCAACACCGCACAAAGCCTGCCTGACGGCTTTGTGCGGTGTTGCCTTAAAACTTCTGTATCAGCTCTGAATATAATGCTTATCAGAGAAGGTCTGCAAGGTCGAGGACAAGCTTTTCGGTCTTTGTCCATCCGAGACAGGGGTCTGTGATGGACTTGCCGTAGATGTTCTCGCCTATCTTCTGTGAGCCGTCTTCAATGTAACTTTCGATCATGAGGCCCTTGACAAGCTTGTTGATATCTTCGCTGTGGCGCATACTGTGGAGTATCTCCTTTGCGATGCGCACCTGTTCGCCGTACTGCTTGCCTGAGTTGGAGTGGTTGGTATCAACGATAAGAGCAGGATTCTTCAGCTCCTTTTCCGCATAGATCTTTGCAAGATTGTGGATATCTTCAAAGTGATAATTGGGGAATGACTGACCTCTGTCGTTGACATAGCCTCTGAGAATGGCATGAGCGTAAGGGTTGCCGTCGCTGCGGACTTCGCATCCTCTGTAGATGAAAGCGTGGTGGTGCTGAGCGGCGGTTATGGAGTTCATCATAACCGAGATATCGCCGCCTGTGGGGTTCTTCATACCGACAGGGATATCAACTCCGCTGGAAACAAGGCGGTGCTGCTGATTCTCAACGGAACGGGCTCCGATAGCGATATATGAGAGCAGATCGTCGAGGTAGCTGAAATTCTCAGGGTAGAGCATTTCGTCAGCGGTAGTGAAGCCTGTTTCGGAAAGCACACGCATATGCAGATTTCTGACAGCAATGATACCGCTTTTCAGGTCGGGCATAGCCTGCGGATCGGGCTGATGGAGCATACCCTTGTAGCCGTCGCCTGTGGTTCTGGGCTTGCCTGTGTAGACACGGGGGATCATCATGATCTTGTCCTTGACTTTTTCCTGGAGTTCACGGAGACGGGTGATATAATCGAGAACGCTGTCCTCGTTGTCGGCTGAGCATGGGCCGATTATCAGGAGGAATTTGTCTGACTCTCCTGTGAATATTTTCTTTACTTCTGCGTCACGTCCTGCCTTGATGTCAATGAGTTCCTGTGAAAGGTCTGACTCTCCTGTGAATATTTTCTTTACTTCTGCGTCACGTCCTGCCTTGATGTCAATGAGTTCCTGTGAAAGGGGATGAGCTGCCTTTAATTCCGAAGGGTGTGGCAGTTCACGGATGATATTGAGTGCCATTGGTATACTTCCTTTCATATTTATATAAGGGGATTCCCTTGTTAGCTTCAGAAGTGTCAGTCTCTCATTGTCATATTTCAGTGTCTGTTTGTGCTGTCGTGATCCGGGCGGATGATATCCGCCCCTACAGATTCTGTTTAATTATATTTTTATGAGGGCGCTCGGAAAGCACCCCTACAAAATAATTTTTGAGAATTGAAAATGTAAGTGGTGTGGGCTGTCGGGGACGCCAGCCCCTACAAATTGTACGTTCGCCCATATATAACAAGAAGTGACGTCGAGCGAAAGCAGAGTAACCGCAACGTAAAGAGTAAGCGAGCGTAGCAAGCGAAACGTGATCGGGGTCAAGCTGCCGTCAGCTTGCTCAACGGCGGTCAGCGGAGCCAGTCGGTGCCGTATCGGAGGGCAAGCTGGTCGCAGAGTACAAGTGCCGCAGCACTGTCAACTACTACTCTTGCCCTGTGGATTATAGCAGGGTCGTGGCGGCCCTTTATCTGTAGCGTGGTGTTTTCGCCTGTGTTAAGGTCGATTGTTTCCTGTTCCTTGTATATGGAAGGTGTGGGCTTTACTGCTGTACGGAACAGCAGAGGCATTCCGTTTGAGATGCCGCCTGTGATGCCGCCGTTGTGGTTGGATGAGGTAACAACCTTTCCGTCTACGTTTCTGTAGCAGTCGTTAGCCTGACTGCCGAGCATATCGGTAATGCCGAAGCCGTCGCCGAATTCAACTCCCTTGACAGCGGGAATGCTGAACAGCATATGTGAAAGCACACTTTCGAGAGTATCGAACCAGGGCTCGCCTACACCTGCTGGGAAGCCGTAAACAGCAGTTTCAAGCTTTCCGCCTACGCTGTCTCCGTCAGCACGGGCTGCTTCTATCTTTTCTATCATAGCATCCTTTACGCTTTCGTCAAGGACTGCAAACTGTGCGTCCGACAGCTTTTCGATGTCAGACGGGATGTCGCCGAAGCTTCTGTCGGAAACTCCTGCACAGCTGAGGATATGTGTGCCGATGGTGATTCCCTTTGCTCTAAGAGCGGAAATGGCAACTGCACCTGCGGCAACTATACCTGCGGTGATACGGCCTGAGAAGTGTCCTCCTCCACGGAAATCCTGGAAGCCGTGATACTTCATATTTGCAGGATAATCGGCGTGGCCGGGACGTGCTTTGTAGGCGAGTTCACCGTAGTCCTTGCTTTTGGTATCCTGATTCTGTATCATGAAAGTGATGGGGGTACCTGTAGTCTTTCCCTCAAAAACGCCGCTGAGTATCTTTACCTCGTCAGCTTCACGGCGTGGAGTTGAGATAGAACCTACTGATTTTCGCAGCCCCATCTGATGAGCGATGAACTCCTCGTCAACGGGGATGCCCGGAGCGATACCGTCAAGAACGGCACCGATGGCAGTACCGTGGCTTTCACCGAAAATAGTGAGCGCAACGCTTGAACCTATAGTATTTTTCATTGTTGAAAACTCCCTTTTATGAATGAGCATATAATGGGACAACGTCCCTGCAATATATTCAGAATAGTCAGATGCAGGGGAGGGCACTCTCGACCTCCCTTGGTTTACATTTTTTATCCACCCTAATTATACCATTTCGCTAAGAATAAGTCAACAAAGCATTTTAACGGTTTACAGATACAAAGCAATAAAGTAAATGTGAATCTTGCACATCAAAGGCAAAATCACTAAAAATCCACGGCATATTTAGCTTATCAGCGATGATTCACCAAATTTTTCACAAAGCAGGCAAAAAGCAAATTTTACCTTGATTTTGACCGCCGAAATGTGCTATAATGCGAAATGGTGTTTATTCGGGAATGTTCATAGCCATTGTCATTCAGCCGTGGCAGAACATGGCCGGATCAGTATAATATGCGGTATATCCGCAGATCAGGAGGTAAAACATATGACGGCAGCACAGATCTTTGCCATCATAATCTTCGTCGGGATGTTCATAATGATCGTTCTCGACAAGATCGAAAGGCACTATGTAACGCTCGGAAGCGGCATTCTCACTCTTATCGTGGTTTTCGGTATCTGTATGAGAAGCGGCAAGGCGGTTACAGACACACTCGCCCTTAAAGGCTTCTTCACCAAGGATTTCTGGTATCAGGTGACGGAAAGCGAAAGCAAGGGCATCAACTGGGCGACTATAATCTTCATCGCAGGCATGATGGTCATGGTCGAGGGTATGGCGAAAGCAGGCTTCTTCCGCTGGCTTTGCATGAAGATAGCTTTCCTTGTAAAATGCAAGACCATACCGATATTCATCACATTCATGGTAATGGCTGCGGTACTTTCAATGTTCATCGACAGTATCACAGTTATCATGTTCCTTGCGGCAGTTACAGTTGAACTGGCACAGCTTCTCAAATTCAATCCCGTACCGATGATACTTTCCGAGATCTTCTGCGCAAATCTGGGCGGAAGCGCTACGATGTGCGGTGATCCGCCGAACATCCGCCCGGGCGGCGCGCCGCAGGCCGATCCCTCGCGGGCGGAGGGTTCGTCATTCAATTTAGGTTCGGCGTCACCGACTTGAACAGGGGCAGCGGACGTGCGTCCTTGCCTACCTTCTGTTGAAGAAAGGACTGCGCGAGGAGTATGGCATCACCGGCAACCCGCTGTTTGAGTACGGCGAGCACGGCAAGCCCTTCATCGTTGTCTTACGGTTGCTTCCATCGGACTTTTCATTGCGGCTATAACCCTTATCACTTCGGGCAAGCACGCACTTGAACTTCTCAAGAAGGTGGATTA
>CADBAC010000098.1 GCA_902792495.1 Ruminococcus flavefaciens
GATACCGCTCTGGATAGGAGCATAGTCGTTGAGAGCCTTAGCCATAGGAGCGAGGCAGTTTGTTGTGCATGAAGCAGCAGAGATGATCTTGTCATCCTTTGTGAGAGTCTTCTCGTTAACGCTGTAAACGATTGTAGGAAGATCGTTGCCTGCAGGAGCAGAGATAACAACCTTCTTAGCACCAGCGTTGATGTGAGCCTGTGACTTCTCCTTTGAGCAGTAGAAACCTGTGCACTCGAGAACAACGTCAACACCGATCTCGCCCCAAGGAAGCTCTGCAGCGTTAGCCTTAGCGTAGATCTGGAGTGTCTTGCCGTCTACAGTGATTGTACCCTTTTCGTCATCAGCCTCAACTGTGTGAAGGTTCTCACCGATCTTACCTGCGTAACCGCCCTGTGCTGTATCATACTTGAGAAGATGAGCGAGCATTGAAGGCTTTGTAAGGTCGTTGATAGCAACTACCTCATAACCCTCAGCACCGAACATCTGTCTGAAAGCGAGACGACCGATACGGCCGAAACCATTAATTGCAACTTTAACTGACATTGGAAAATTACCTCCTAAAAATTTTATATTTCTATTATACTGCAAAGCTGCAAAATTTTCAAGTGGTTCGATAAAAAAATAACAGAAAATTTCGGAAATATACACTTTCAACTATGTGCACTAAACAAAACTGAAAATTTTGTGAAATCTAACGGAGAAAAACTTGCGATTTAGTATTTATTTTTTCGTGAAAAAGTTGTATAATAATAAATGTGAATACTGACTGCGAAAGGAAAGGTGATATTCTGGATAAATATAATGAGATCAGAGATTTTTTCAACAGCTCCTTTGCTGAGGAGTTTATCAGATATAATAATGTAATGGCGAGGGCTGCTGCTGCGGCTGCTTCTGCGGTGAGGGACAAAAGGTCCCCGAAAAGGGAAGATCCTGCCGTGAGAGATTACATCATGCAGATGACCTGCAATATCATGCGGGCTATGGAGATCTCTTCCTTTGCCGCCGCCGATATTCCCGTGGACAGCAGGGAAGTTGTTGATATGCCGTCGTTTCAGCGTGAACTGATACAGCAGTGCGGATCTGTCACAGGCGGCAGGGCTGAGATAGTGACAGGTGAGAACACCGCCGAACCCTTTATTGCTTCGCTCGGTGTCATGAGGTATATCTTCCTCGGACAGATCAGGAAGCTTCTTGCCCATTCCGAGGGGATGCGCAACACATTCTGCCTGACCAGCAGGACGGCTGATGACGGTGTGCATATCACTCTTGAAGCCCGTGAGAGGACAGACGCTCCGGTCAGCGGAAACCCACGGCCTCCCGAGATGATAGATGCTTACCCCGATGAGGTGTGCAGGCTTCTTGCGGAGCGCATGGGTGCTGAGATAAGCTGTGTTGAAAACGGCTTTACCCTGCATATACCGCCCTGTGATTTCCACGGAGACATTACCCTCCACAGCGAAGCCATATCCCCCGAAGGCGGCGATTTTACGCCGTATTCCCTGATGCTGTCAGATCTGACCGATAGTCATTGATTATATTTTTTTTATATATCGGTTTCAAATAAAACTAAGCATTTTTCACAGAATAATCCGAATTTTTTGTTGACATAAAACAAAAAATGTTATATAATATCTAATTGGATAATGTTGATCATTTCGGTTTGGAGTGTGAATATGAGCAAAGTTTATGAGATCGAGAGAAAATTCCTCGTTGAGTTCCCCGATGTGGACAAGCTTGACGTTCGCAAGAGGATAGGCATTACTCAGACCTACCTTGTCAACGGTGAGGGCAATTCCCAGCGCAGAGTCCGCAGACTGGACGAAAACGGAGAAATATCCTATACCTATACGGAAAAAGTCTTCCTCACACCTGTTACCCGTGAGGAGAATGAGCGCAGCATCTCTCAGGATGACTACCTCCGTCTGCTCAGAGAAGCTAAGACCGATGTCAGACCTGTTGAGAAGGTCCGCTACGCTTTCAATTACCACGATCAGCTTTTTGAACTGGATACCTATCCGTTCTCTGATTCACTGGCTATCATGGAACTGGAGATGGAAAGCCCCGATCAGCTGATAGATTTCCCTGATAATGTCAGGGTGCTCAAAGATGTATCTGCGGACAAGAGATACTCAAATGCCGCACTTGCTTCGGCAGGCAGTTTCCCCGCAGACAAGATTGGAGAAAATAGTTAATGGCGGAAAAATTTGTAGACGTCGAAAGCCCCGATCAGCTCGCTTCGCTTTTCGGTCAGCTTGACGGCAACATAAGCCACATCCAGAAGGATTACAACGTTACTGCGGTCAGCAGGAACGGAGGCATAAAACTCATCGGTGACGAGGAAAACGTCATCGGCGCAGAAAAGGCTCTCAGAGCTATCCTCAGACTCAGCGGCAGCGGACAGTCTGTCAGCGAGCAGACCGTCAGGTACGTGACCTCAATGGTCGCTGACGGTGTCGAACAGGAACTCGAAGAGCTGGGCGGCGACGGTATCTGCGTTACGGCTTCGGGAAAGATACTCCGTCCCAGAACAGTGGGACAGAAGCGCTACACCGACGCTATAAGGAATAATACCATCGTCCTCGGTATCGGCCCTGCGGGTACGGGCAAGACCTACCTTGCTGTGGCTATGGCCGTAAAGGCCTTCAGAGAACATAAGATCAAAAAGATCATTCTCACCCGTCCTGCCGTTGAAGCAGGCGAAAAACTGGGCTTTCTCCCGGGCGACTTGCAGGATAAGGTAGACCCCTACCTCCGTCCGCTGTATGACGCTCTCTTCGATATGTTCGGTTCGGAGAGCTTTGCACGCTACATGGAGAAAGGCATTATCGAGGTCGCTCCTCTCGCTTATATGCGTGGACGTACACTCGACGAAGCTTTCATCATCCTCGATGAGGCTCAGAATACTACTTCGGAACAGATAAAAATGTTCCTGACCAGACTGGGAAATGACAGCAGAATGGTCATTACAGGCGATATCACTCAGATAGACCTGCCCGATTCGAGAAAGTCGGGCCTCGTCGAAGCCATAAAGGTACTGAAAGGCATCGATGATATCGAAATTCACAGATTTACCGAAAAAGATGTCGTGCGCCACAGACTTGTTCAGGACATAATCAAGGCGTACGAGAAATATAACGAAGGGAGAACGAGAAATCATGGCTAAATTAAAAGTTTACGTAAAGAATAATCAGACAGAGGTGAAGGTGCCCGTAGGTATCAGACTGCTCATCAGAAGATGCTGTCAGGCTGTGCTCACTACCGAGAATTTCGGCAAGGACGCTGAAGTAAGCGTTTCTTTCGTAAGCAACAACGAGATAAAGAATCTCAATAAGATATACAGGAACAAGGACAGCGTTACCGATGTTCTTTCTTTCCCGCTGACAGGTGATGACGGTACTGTTGAGATCAACCCCGAAACAGGCGCTGTACAGCTGGGCGATGTGGTCATTTCGCTTGAAACTGCCGTTAAGCAGGCTCAGAATTACGGCCACTCACTGGAGAGAGAAGTGGGATTCCTCACCGTTCATTCAATGCTGCACCTCCTCGGCTACGACCACGAAACAAGTCAGCTCGACCAGCGCATAATGCGTGAGAAGGAAGAGTCTGTCCTCGAAAAACTGGGAATTTCCAGAGACGCTACTTTTGTAGTGAACGGAGACAATAACTGATGTCCAGAACAGCCTTTGTAACTATCGCAGGACGCACCAACGCAGGAAAGTCCTCGCTTCTCAATGCCATCGTGGGCGAGAAGATAGCTTCTGTCAGCAGCAAGCCCCAGACTACAAGAACACGTATCACGGGTATCCGCAATATCGACGATGTACAGCTGGTTTTCTTCGATACTCCGGGACTTCATAAGCCTGTGAACAAACTCAGCGAGCATATGCTCAATACCGTCAGGGAATCCGTCAGCGATATCGACGCTGTGGTATTCGTCATGGACTGCACCAAGAAGATAAATCAGCAGGAGCTGGATCTGCTCAAGTCTATGAACAGCTCGAAAATGCCGGTAATACTGGTGCTGAACAAGATAGACCTGCTGAAGAACAAGGACGAGCTTGCTCCCGTTATCGCAGACCTTACATCGAAGATAAACTTCCAGGCGGTTATCCCTGTAAGTGTCACCGAAAACAGTGGCATCGACATCGTTATACAGGAGATAATCAATCTCTCCGAGGAGTCGGTGCACTACTTCCCCGATGACATGATAACAGACCAGCCCGAAAAGGTACTGGCTGCGGAGATGATACGTGAAAAGCTGCTCATGCTGCTCAATGACGAGGTGCCACACGGTATCGCTGTGGCAGTTGAAGAAATGTCGGAGCGTGACGATAAGGACATACTTGATATTTCCGCCGTTATCTACTGCGAGAGGGAATCACATAAGGGCATCGTCATCGGAAAGGGCGGAGCTATGCTGAAAAAGGCATCCACCGCCGCACGTATGGAGCTGGAGGATTTCTTCCAGATAAAGGTTAACCTGAAGTGCTGGGTCAAGGTCAAAGAGGACTGGCGCAACAGGGAAGGACTTATCAGAAGCTTCGGACTTTCTGATAAATAATACCACAAATAATTCTTACATAATTACAGATAATAATAACGACATCGGCTTGACCGACGAAATAATTATCGATATTTATTTGACAAAGAAAACTTCATTGAAATGTAACAGGGACGCCATAGTGCGCCCCTTTGCATCAGGAGGTAATTATGGAAGAATTGCTGTGGGAGAGATTCACGGAAACAGGCAGGATAGAGGACTATCTGTCCTATGCCGTATACACTGAGGATACTCATGATAACAATAGAAGGAATAGTCCTGAGAGAGCGCTCGGTCGGTGAAGCGGATAAGTTCATCGACATCCTGACAAGAGACAGGGGAGTGCTGGAAGCTTCCGTAAAGGGAGCGAAGAAGATCAACGGCAAAAGCGGAAGTTCATCCCAGCTTTTCGCCTATTCAAGGTTCTGCCTCGATCAGCGGAGAAATATGCTGTATCTCAACAGTGCAGAGCCTTTACATATTTTTTACGGGCTGAGGGATTCGCTGACGAAGATATCGCTGGCCTCCTATTTTTCGGAGGTACTGCGGTTCTGTGTGATACCCGAGGCTCAGAACAACGATATATTGCGATTGACTCTCAACTGCCTGCACTACCTTGAAAAGAACGAGAGGAGCGAGGAATTTCTGAAGGCGGTGTTCGAGCTGCGGCTGATGTCGGAGATAGGCTTCATGCCTGACATAGTGGCTTGCAGGGAATGCGGAACATTTGAGCCTGAGGAGATATTCTTCTCCATAACGGACGGGGGATTTTACTGTTCGGATTGTTTCGGGGAAGGGCATGGCGGAAATTATATGAGGGTGCGGCTGCCTGTGCTGAGAGCGGTGAGACATATAGTGCTTGCTGATTTCGGGAGGTTGTTCAATTTTCGGGTAACGGAAGGGACGATGAGTGCGCTTTCGCAGTTAGCGGAGGAGTACACGCAGGCGCATCTGGAGAAGAGTTTCCCGACGCTGGAGTTTTACAGGTCGGTGAAATAAAAAGAAAAAATAAAAGAAATCGGCGAAGCCGACAATACCAGAGTCCAGAGAGGTGTAGACCTCTCTGGCGGAGAGGGGTACGGGGAGAGGCAGAGCCTCTCCTAAAAGGTAGAACAGCAAGCGAAGCAATGCTGTTCGGCTG
>CADBAC010000099.1 GCA_902792495.1 Ruminococcus flavefaciens
CTTCATGTTCAAGGCGTTTTTCGTTGCATCCGCCAAGGAGACCCTGATGGATTCGGGTACTTCTCCTTCGGGCAAGTACAGATACGAAGTAGTAAACACTGAGGACAGCTCAAACGGAAGCACTGCTGTTTACGTTGAGCCTAACTACGCAGATGTTCGCTATCCTTTCACACGCTTCTCTCTCAAGAATATCAAGCGTGTCGTTTTCCAGGACAGACCTATGACCGACAAGGTAGAGGTGGAATGGGAAACTCAGTCACGTCAGGAAATTACAAAGCGTCTGGAGCATCTTTCGGACAATATCGAAGTCGAACTCACAGAGGAGGAGCTGAAGGCTCTCGGTTATACCTACGACAGCAAGCTCATGCTCGACCTGACAGATATGCCGTCAGAGGATAAGTTCGCTATAGGCAAGACTGCTCACGATGTTGATCCTGTTCCGCTGGACGAACTTTCAACAAGTCAGCTTGACTATTTCGGTATCGCAAAGACCCCTAACGGAAGATACTATCTGGTAAATCCCGATCAGGAACTTATCGACGATCTTGATGATTACGAGGACGGTCCTGTTTACTTCAACCTTATGGACAGCAAGCAGAGAAAGAAATTCTATATCTCAAAGGACCGCTCAGTGCTTCTCAACTCACTTACAGACGCTCAGCTGGATACTCTCGGTATCGCTGACGAGGGCGATGTTATGAAGTTCAACGGAAAGACTGTTTTCCGCTACTATGTTGCAGAGCTTGATGATTACTTCGATGTTGATTCGAGAAAGCTCAGCTTCGACCTTATCAAGTAAATATCAGAACTGAAAGGACGTTCAGGACACGCTTCGATCGAAACAGCGTCCCTGCGTCCTTTTGTGTTAATTCATAATGCATGATTCATAATTTCTGCTGAGTTTTACAGTACCATAGGCAAGTCTGTACACTCACTGTGATAAAGAATTATGAGTTATGCATTATGCATTATACAATTAACAAATGCTTTCATGGGTATTAAGATTAAAGAGAAATAATATTTTTGATGAAGAGGTGCTTATTTATGGCATACGTAATTGGTGTGGACTGCGGTACAAGCGGTACCAAGACAGTCCTGTTTGACGAAAAGGGAAGCGTTATCGCTTCAAAAACTATCGAATACCCTATGTATCAGCCGAAGAACGGCTATGCAGAGCAGGATCCTGCTGACTGGGCAAACGCTATGGTCGAGACCATCAAGGCTGTTATGGCTAAGAGCGGAGTCAAGAAGGAAGATGTCAAGGGTATCGGTATCTCAGGTCAGATGCATGGTCTGGTAATGCTGGATAAGGATAACAACGTCCTCCGCAAGTCCATCATCTGGTGCGATCAGCGTACAGCTGCCGAGGTAGAGGAAATGAACCGCATCGTCGGCAGAGAAAAGCTGGTCGAGATCACTGCAAACCCTGCCCTCACAGGCTGGACTGCTGCAAAGATCCTCTGGGTAAAGAACAACGAACCCGAGATCTACTCAAAGGTAGCTCATATCCTTCTCCCTAAGGATTACCTCAGACTCATCCTCACAGGCGAGTATGCTACAGAAGTTTCAGACGCTTCGGGTATGCAGCTGCTGGATGTTCCTAACAGAAAGTGGTCCGACGAGCTTCTCAGCGCATTTGAGATCGATAAGAACTGGCTGGGCAAGGTTTACGAATCATGCGAAGTCACAGGCAAGCTGACTAAGGCTATGGCTGAAAAGGTAGGCCTTTGCGAGGGTACTATCGTTGTGGGCGGCGCAGGCGATAATGCTGCTGCTGCTGTTGGTACAGGTGTTGTTGAGGACGGCAAGGCTTTCACAACTATCGGTACTTCTGGTGTTGTTTTTGCTCATACTTCAAATATCTCCATCGACAAGCTTGGCAGAGTTCATACCTGCTGTGCTGCTGTTCCGAATTCATGGCACGTTATGGGTGTTACTCAGGGTGCAGGTCTGTCGCTGAAATGGTTCAGAGACAACTTCTGCATGACCGAGAAGGAAACTGCAAAGCTTATGGGTGTTGATGAATACTACCTCATGGACAAGCAGGCTGAGCAGGTACCTGTAGGCGCAAACAGACTGCTCTATCTCCCATACCTCATGGGCGAGAGAACTCCTCACCTTGACCCTGATGCAAGAGGCGTATTCTTCGGACTCTCAGCTATCCACACACGCAGAGATATGCTCCGTGCCGTTATGGAAGGTGTTACATATTCTCTCCGTGACTGCGTTGAGGTATTCCGTGAGATGAACGTTAACGTAAGCGATATGATGGCTTGCGGCGGCGGCGGATCATCACCGCTGTGGAGAAGTATGCTTGCCGATCTTTACAACTGCAACGTTAAGACTGCCGCTTCAAAGGAAGGCCCTGCACTGGGTGTTGCTATCCTTGCAAGTGTTGGCGCAGGCATCTACGGAAGCGTTCAGGAAGCTTGTTCCGCTATCGTAAAGACTGACAAGGTACAGGAGCCAAAGGCTGAGAATGTGCCTGAGTACGAGAAGTACTATCAGCTTTACAGAGAGATCTACCCTGCACTGAAGGCTCAGTACGCAAAGCTGGCAAGTTTATAATTAAGGATCATCAATAAAAATGCAAACAGTCAGACAGACCATATCTGTCTGGCTGTTCATGTATAAGGAGAAATAACGCCGGAGGGAGTGGCCGAAATGTCGGAATATATCAGGAAAAAAGGCAGTGTTGTCAGTGAAGTTTCCGTCCATGATTCACGGATAGAAAAGCTGAAACTGAAAGGCGACGAGCTGACTATCGTGCTGGACAGATGCTCTGTCTTTATCGGTGACGATGAACGCAGTGAATTCAGTCCTGCATTCATCAGATTGGAGAAATTCGACAACGACGAGTTTATGTCCAACTGCCGTATTTTCGGCAAGAGGAAGTACAAGTCCGTCAGCTTCGGCAAGTTTGCAAAAATGCTGAAAAACGGCAATATCAGGGACGTTGAGATAATCGACGTTTTCTATCGGAATATCGACATAATGCTCATTGGCGTGCTTTGGAAAAACAAGAAGTGGAAAGAGTTTCAGCTCCGTCTCAGCTATCTCGGCGATATGGTGTTCGGATATGAACTCAATGAGGAGAGTCCATGAACCACGCACAGTTAAAGAAATTCGCCGTCCGCTCACGGGAAAAGCTTATTGCGGTCACTGACGAAAGAACAGCGTATACAAGCTTTATGCGGCTGTGTGCGGTTGCTTTTGTTCGTCCGCAGTATATGATTCAGCTGAGAAATATGTCTGCTGAGGAGAGACAGTCTGCTTTTGCGGAGAAGTGCCGTGAACTTGACGGGCGCTATGGCGGAGTTTTCAACACAGGCGGCGGAGATGTTGAATACCCCGAAGTTTTGCTTGGCGATATTCTGGCAGATCTGCCGCTGTCTGAGATGGACAGGGACGACATCCTCGGCTGGATGCATCAGTATTTCAACGAGCCTTACCGAAGCAGTCTCACTGTGGGACTGAAGAAAAGCAAGCGGCTGTATTCGGACGATATTGCTCCTGCAACTCAGGTTTTCACTCCCGACTGGATAGCTGAATATCTGGTGGAGAATACATTGGTGCGCAAGTGGTATGAGTGCGGAGGAGCGAAGCTGAATGGCCGTGACAGCTATATTTTAGGCGAAGTACAGCGGTCCGGACATATCAGCCCCGAGGATATAACTTTCCTTGACCCGTGTGCAGGCAGCGGAAATATGCTTCTGTGCGCTTTCGATGTGTTTATAGAGATGTACCGTGCCTGCGGTTATTCGGACAATATTGCTGCGGATATGATACTCAGGAAAAACCTGTTCGGACTTGAAATGGACGAGCGTGTCTGCGGGGCGGCGGTGACGGCTCTGAGAAAGAAAGTGGCGGATCACGGTTCGGATGCACAGCCGCAGGTTTTCAACTTCTCAGGCGGCAATATTGAAAACTTCGCAGGCTCGCTTTCGGATGCAGAGGAATGTACAGGCGGCGCAAAGGCCGTACTTTCGGGGAAATATGACGTTGTGGCTACAAATCCTCCCTACCTGGGACACTCTGCAATGGACAGCAGGCTTCTGGGCTATATCAAGAAAAAATATCCCGAACATTACTCCGACCTGTTCATCACTTTCGTAGTGCGAAGCTGTGAACTTGTGAAAGCGGACGGAAAACTGGGCTTCCTCACTCCTTACACATGGCTTTTCATCAACAGCTGTGAGCCTTTCCGCAGGCTTATTTTAGGCGAAAAATGCCCGGAAACGCTGGTGCAGCTGGAGTATTCCGCCTTTGATGAAGCCGTTGTTCCACTGTGTATGTTCACTTTCGCAAACAGCCCTTCCGCAAGTGAATGCACCTTCCTCCGCCTGACCGAACATGAGGGCGAGATGGACGTTCAGCGGCGGA
Organism: Ruminococcus flavefaciens; assembly: GCA_902792495.1. Lineage (GTDB taxonomy): Bacteria > Bacillota > Clostridia > Oscillospirales > Ruminococcaceae > Ruminococcus > Ruminococcus flavefaciens_Z. The sequence goes on from CADBAC010000099.1 coordinate 4,384, forward strand.
TGATTCTGGAGGGAGCCTCGGCTGACAGCTGCGGTTACAGATTCAGAATGAAGGCCGCTGATATGCTGAAAATTCCCTCTGCGCCTGTTGCATACTGGCTCAGCGAAAATGCGGTGAAATGCTTTGATATGCCTGCATTGGGCGACAGGTACGATGTCCGTGAGGGACTTATCACAGGCGATAACGACAGATTTCTGCGGCGCTGGTTCGAGGTCTGTGCTGACAAAACTGCATTCAGGCGTACCGCAGGCAAGAAGTGGTATCTGCTCAACAAGGGCGGCGATATGCGGCGGTGGTACGGCAACCGTGAGTATGTAATCGACTGGGAGAATGACGGGCGGCGGATACGTGATTTCCGTGACGATAACGGCAGTCTCCGCTCACGGCCGCAGAATCTTGAGTATTGTTTCCGCCGTTCTGTCAGCTGGTCAGCACTTACCAGCAGCAGTATCACAGTGCGGTATTACGACGAAAACTTCATGTTCAACGTGGCAGGAAGCTGTGCCTTTGCGGATGACGACGGACAGCTGATGTGGCTTCTGGCACTTCTCAACAGCAAGGTCATTGCTATGCTTTCGCAGGCGGTGAATCCCACCATGAACATGAACCCGGGAGACACAGCAAGACTGCCGGTGCCCGAATATTCGGGAGAAACAAGGATAGGCGAACTGGCTGAGGAATGTGTGGAGCTGTGCAGACAGGACTGGGACAGCTTCGAGACCAGCTTTGACTTTAAGAGGCATCCGCTGATATGATTGGACATATTCCACAAAGCTTTCAACCGCCTGTGGAAAACATGACTTTTTTGATTTTGCTTTATATAGCTGAAAGGAGTTTATAATGAAAGTTTCGGACGGTTTCTGGATGACAAAAATGGGGTACAGTGTCAATTACGCAGAGGAGGTCTACGGCATCGACGCTGATGAGAATTCCGTGACAGTGTACACCACCCATCAATGGATAAGGAACAGAGGAATGACTCTCAGCGGCCCTGTGCTGACTATTCGTTTTACTTCCACCCTCGAAAACAGTATCAAGGTGACAATAAGCCATTTTTCGGGTACTATTGAGCATTCGCCTGCTTTTCGGCTCAATGAGGACAGCAGTTTCCGTCCTGAGATAAGCCGCACCGAAAACGGCGGATATCAGCTTATTTCGGGCAAAACAAGTGTAGTGATTCCGCCTGTGCACAGTCCGTGGGGAGTGCAATACCTCTACGACGGCAAGCTGCTGACTAAGTCGGGCTGGCGCACTACGTCGATTATTCAGCGTGAGAATGGGCAGTCCGCAGAGGG
>CADBAC010000100.1 GCA_902792495.1 Ruminococcus flavefaciens
TAAGATCGGTGAAACGATCGAGAGCTTGGGTGGTGAATTACCTGCTTTGACAAAATTCCTTTGAGAGTTTCAGCAGAAATCGTTCCGTTTTCTGCCATTTCGTGATGAAATCTGCATAAAGTTATTAGGTTTTCATCGCCCAGTCGTAAATCCCAATTAGTTTTCAACGGTTGGATATGATGCACGGAAAGATCTTCGTTATTCAGCTTCCTTACTGTCCCTTTGAGACCGTTAAGACAGGCGACACAAAGGTACTTGTCTCGCCGCATTATATACTCTCTTTTCAGCTTCCAGTCATACGACCAGCGGAATAGGTCCTCTTTCCCGCCTCGGCTCTTGAATGCCTCAGCTTTCTTCTCGCATTGATAATCTCTGCTGTGGATCTTTCCGCAATAAGGACAGGCTCGCTTCATACTTTCCAAACTCTCTATGATAACATACTAACACATCAGAGTAGGCATTTCAAGGCATTAACTGACATAGTTTTTCAATTGCCTGTTTCTGCTTCTGCCTTACCGTTCGCGGAGCGTAGTTCATAAGCTCCGCAGTCTGCTCAATGGTATTATATAATAAAAACCGGTGCGTAAGGACGGTCTCGAAATCGTCGTCCTTTAGCAGTGCGATCTTCTGCTGTATTTCCAGCAGCACATCAGCTGCATATACTCTCTGCACTTGTGCCTGTTGTTCAAGCTCTGCAAGCCTCAGCAAAGCACTCTCTGTGCTGTTATTATTGCTGTCGGACTTCCCCTTGAGGTTTCCGTCCGAAGATCTTGAAAGCCCTTGTGCTCTTTCTCGTGTCTGAGCTATGAGCATATTCAGGGCGGCTATCTTCTTATCGGCGTAGAACGCACGATTCAGAAAGACTTTCATTTCTTCACTTGTCATCGTGCGTTCTTGCCTCCTCCTGTATGGGTGCAGAGACTGGATTTGAACCAGTGACCTTCGGGGTATGAACCCGACGAGCTGCCAGCTGCTCTACTCTGCCGGTTTTGCGGGCACTATTGCACCCGCAGGCAAGGATTTCCGAAATAAGATGTTGAAGTGTGAAGCAAAACGGAGGCTTACGCAGAGTTCTGCATACCGCTCAGAGCTTTGCGTGAAGGTAGCCTACTGTTATTCCGCCTGCCTTCTATGTTTACTATATAGCATTTCACAGAGTTATACAAGATTATTTCAGGTGTTAAGAGGTAGTATTTTGAAAATTTTTTTGAAATTTCTTTTCAAATGCCTCTAAAGCCTTCTTGTGCAACCCTTCGCGAACATTCTTCACACTTCTCATACCGAGTGCTGCTGTCACATCTTCCCAGCTCTTGCCTCTAATGTAGAACTCTGTCAGGAGCGTTGATAAACGATTGTCCTTTATCTGCTGTATCTCGTCACGGATCCTGAGCTTCAATTCTTTGTAAGTTCTTATGCTAGCCGCGATCCTGTCCCGGAGCTCTTCGGCGTACTCGGTGTCCTCTTCTGCCTGGCTGTCCCGGAGCTCACCTTCAAGAGACCTTATGCGCAAGTCGATATTCTTCACCTGTTCAAGATATTCTTCAGCATTCATCATCGAGCTCTCCCTTCTCGTCAATCTTGCAGGTCATCTTTCGATATTTGCAGTTCACGCAGTTGCCTTTTCTGTGATTGATTTCGATAGACCGATTCCTTGACTCGAAGAACTCCTCTTCCGTCTTCCTGAACTTACAGCCGCCTACGCTTGCCGTTGCTTTATTACACTTCTGATTCAGAATCGCGCACCCATTGCTGTGAAGTTCTGAATAAAAGAAACACGTTCCTGACATTTACTTCAACTTCCTTTCGTTACCGTCACCGGCATTTTGATATAACCCTCTATGAGTTCCTTCGCTTCCTCGAAGGAGTAACATACTGCTGTCAGATGGCCTGCGCATCTAAGAGCGGTCAGCCATTTCTTCTGATTCTCCGTTGGCTTGTTCGGTTTCACTTTCATTTCGATGTACAATCCGATAAATCCACCGTGAGCTGTCGGCAGGCAGATATCCGGAACGCCTGACTTCAAACCGGTCTCTTTCATTCTTGCGCCGGTTCTTATGCTTCGCCGTCCCTCGTTCGGCACGTGATACATCAATTCAAGTTCGGGGTACTGCCCTTTGACGTACTCTGCCCAGGCAAATAAGACTGCCTGTTCATCCTCTTCTTTTTTCTGCTGCAAAATTCTGCCTCCTTCCGATAGTACCTGGCGTGGATGTACACGCCGCCGTTCGTGTCGTTGAATACTACGCTTGCCGCTGCAAGGAAGTATCCTTCGTGTAGTTTCTCATACTCAGCTCTGCACTCGACATCCGCTGCGAGTTCAAGGATCTTACGCTTTGAAGCTGCGTCTCTTGATACCGGCTGAGGATCGATAAGATTCTGAGAGCGAGTATACTTTTTCTTTCCTGATACTTCCCTTGCCTGTTTCATCATGTAGCTTGCAAGAGAAGCGACTCCGTTTTCATCGAACTGAAGGATGTCAGTTCCTACGATTCCATTGCCCCATAACTGGACGAGATCTTTCAATGGCATATCATTCATGATAAGATGATGATGATATCTTCCGAGCTTCTTTCCCTTCTCGGTGACAGCTATGTACTTCAACTCAGACATTCCGTTCCTGTCTCTGAATCTCTTAACTCTTCTCAGGAAGTTTCTGAGTTCTCTTGCTGCTGCTTCATCATCTACCGGATGATGATCCTGTGAATATGTCAGCTCGACTTTCAGATCATTGCTTGTGAAGTTCGCATTAGCGAGTCTGATTATTTTGTTCTGCGATGCTAACTCATTAAGCTTCTGCTTTCCTTCAGGCGTCGGCTTTGACTTCTTTCTTCTTCCAGTTCCCTGCTTATACACCGGGTATATGTTTGCTTCGAGGTAGTCTCCGCACTTGTAGTAAGTCTCTCTATAACAACATCTCAATTTCATCTTCTCCCGTGGTCGTAACTTTAGACTACATTACGAGGTCTTAAATGCCAGCATCAGGCACTTGCTTTTTACTATTATAATAGTATAGGTTGGCGGCTGCTTATCCGGCAGCCGCTTCACTCTTCTGTTTGGCAGCGTGTTCGAGAGCTGCCATTTTCATGTTCCAATATCCCCGAGCCGAATCAATTGTCAGGTGCGGAGTGCTTATCTCGCCGCCGCACTTATCACATTTAATAGTGATCTTCATATCATCGCTCCTGATATAGCGGAATTTTCTACCCTTACAGTGGAAACAAGGTTTCATTTCATCACTCCTCTGCCGAAGCCGCCCATTCGTCCCACGCCGCACGAGCATCTTCAGCCGTGTCGAATATAGCTTCTCCTGTTCCTGGTATGTAGGTTTCACAAGGTTCTATTTTGAGCCCGAATGCAAGAGCACATTCTTCACAATAGACGAACCATTTACCGTTCGCGTCCTGATGCCGCTCCGGGCGGCTACCACATATACAGTAATCAAGCGGTTGACTCACCGTTTTCTCCTCCTTTCGCAGCTGCGTTTATGGTCTGCTGCTTTTTTGACTCCTATCTTTGTAGCTAATATGAAATCGCGCTCGGCGTACTCAGCCACTTTCTTTGCCTTTAGCTCTGCGAGTTCTGCTTTAAATTTCTTGTACTGCTCACATATGCTGTGGCAACCAAGAACTCGCTCTTGGCACTCTTTACAAGGTGGAAGGATCCTACTCATTGTCGCTACCTCCTTTAAGAATCAGATATGCTATACCGCCGACGCATACAACAGCGATAGCAACGCTGATAATCAGATTAGACATCCTGCTCACCGTCCTCTCCGGCGCACAGATTACGAATTACATCTGCTTCATCCAGGTATTCTCTGTTGTCAACGCAAATTCTCTGATTATTCCTGCAAGCGCCATCATCAAACCAAATGCAAGTTTTACATACATTCAAATCATTCATCAGGTATCACTCCATTCCGGTAAGGCGTTGACATGACCTTGCTCAGCAAGAATGGATTCTATCACCTTAGATAGTTCTTTCAAACGTCCATAGCTTGCCATTCTGCCAGTCTTTTCTTCGATTATCTTTGTTTCAGATTCAAGTTCTTTTGCCCAATAATAGAAAACGATACCGTTTTCCTCAGCGCGTCTACCTTTATCTTTGCGCTTATAGATAACTCCATCCATAATAACAGCTCGGTAGAATTCCGTTTGATAATCTTCGGTGTCTTGATAGTCTATATAATCTTCACACTGCTGATAATCATCGGAAATAGTTATCATGTTAAGATCACACTGCCCGTTACTGTTGTGCGCGCAGTCACTCGCATAACATATTATCATTAATGCTCACCGTCCTTTTTCTTTATATCTTTTAATTCTTGCATTACTAATATATCAGCGCCTGTAAGTTCAATTAGCCATTCCGGTATTGTTAAAACGAAAATTAACAGAAAAAAATATCTAATCTTCTTCATTTTTCCGTTCCTTTATAAGCTGCTGTAATACATCATCAGCTGCGTTAATATGCGCAGGACAGTCTTCACATTGTGGAGCTGTACCGTCGCCCCAGTCATCAGTCCAGCCATAGCAGAAGTATAGCCTACTCCGTCAATGGTGAATTCTCTTGACGGCTTCCCTCTGCCAAGTGGATGCTTGCAAGCTCCAACACCTGCAATTTTTTTCTTGAACTCACTCATTTTTCACACCGTCCTCTCCGATCAGAGCGAGGGCTTCGTCAGCATAACGCCATTTGAAATCTTTTTCGAGAATACAAGCTACGTTGTTGTGTATTGGACATTCGTTAGGTAATAGTTTTTTACTGCATACTTTACATTCTTCGCCAAACTGAATTCCTGTCATATCCTCCACCGCCGCTTTCAGAAGTCGCTTTGCTTCGCACAACTCTGCAACGGTATCTCTCAGCATCTTATCACGCCGTTCAAGTGATTGTTGGTTTTCTTCTGCACAATCTTGATAACCTTGCAAGTAAATAAGAGCTTGTTCATCGGTATATCCGTACTTTTCTTTTATATGGTTGAATATACGCTTTATGAGTTTTTGTAAATCGTTCTCAGCCATTTTCGCCACCTCCGATCAGCTCAGGGTTGTCGTAGATGTTGCCGATGATTTCGTATTCGCATTTTGCACTAATTGTCTTATCTTTACCGTCTAAACTTGTCCTGAAGAAGAAGCACTCTTCACTGTCCCACTTGATTGTGCCTCTGTCGGTACCTATTTCGCCGCCGGGGACGGGAAGTTTACAGTAGTGTCTAACAATATCCCCCTCGAAAATCCTTGTACCGTTCTTGTCGGTCAGGCCGGTGTACTGCCCGATGGTGCTTGACCTGATAAAATGACTACTATTGCTCTCGTCAGGATTTCGCGCCGGTGTGTGTATCATGCTGGCGCTACCTGCTGCATCAGGCAGACGGACATAATAACCATATGCCCACTCGCCATTATCTTCACGCTTGGCTCTGAATAATATCTCTCTCATTTCCGCACTCCTGTTCTTCATCATGATATACCGTCATTTCGTTTTCAAGGAGCTTCTCATGCTCTATTTCCCACCTGTACTTATATTCAGGATAGGGGCGATGCACTTCAGACCTTGCGAGCGCAAGTACATCTTTCAGTTT
>CADBAC010000101.1 GCA_902792495.1 Ruminococcus flavefaciens
CAGTGCAAAGTCCACTGACCTTGTACACTGGTTCGACGAGACAAGCATACCCATCGCCAACAAGTACCCGAATATGATGAGCGCTGACCGTGCATGGGCACCGCAGGCGATTTACGATCCCGAAAAGGAGTCGTACATGATCTACTTTGCGGCAAGAGTTCCCGATATCGACAACAGGACCATTATGTACTATGCATACAGCAAGGACCTGAAAAAGCTTGATACCGCACCTCAGCTTCTGTTTGCTCCCAAAAACGGCAATGACGCTATCGACTCTGATATCATATACGAGAACGGCAGATACTATATGTACTACAAGAACGAGACCAACAAGCGCATCTATCTTGCGGAATCTGACCATGCAAGCGGTCCGTATAACGAGATAAAGCAGGTGTCGGAGGGCAGTCTCGGTGTAGAAGGCCCCAACATCTATAAAAAGATAGGCTCGGACAAGTGGCTGATGATGTCGGATGCTTACGGTGACGGCTATTACGTGATGCAGGAAACCTCAGACCTTGAGAACTTCACATCTGTCAGCCGAAACAGCTACAGCTTTGACTTCACTCCCCGTCACGGCTACGTTATACCAATAAATGCGGATCAGTATACCGCCCTTGTGAACGCTTATCCCTCGGACGGACTTCCTGCACTGAATACGGGACTCAAGCCCCTGACTGTGGAGATAAAGGCAGGTCAGGAACTGAAGCTTCCCGACAAGGTAACGGCCAAGTACAGCAACGGTGCATCGGCACAGTTTCCTGTGAAATGGTCAGGACTTTCGGCAGTCGATACTTCCCGTCCGGGAGTATACACTGTCAAGGGAACAGCCGTTTCCACATCCGATACTTACTCCGACCCGTTCATAACCGAAAGAGCTGACCCCTATGTGGTTGACGGCGGCGACGGCTACTACTACTTCACAGCTTCCTATCCCGCATACGGAAGCGTGGATAAGGGCTATGACAGGATAATCCTCAGAAGGAGCAGAACTGTTAAGGGACTGGCCTCCGCAGAGGAAAAGACCATCTGGAAAGCCCACAGCAGCGGCATTCTCTCAAAGCATATCTGGGCTCCCGAAATGCATAAGATAGGCGGAGCGTGGTATATGTTCTTTGCCGCAGGAGCATCCGACAATATATGGGCGATACGTCCCTATGTGCTGAAATGCGACGGTGACCCGTACACAGGAAACTGGACGGAATGCGGACAGATGCAGGCTTCAAACGGCGATACAAGTTCATTTGCAGGCTTTTCACTGGATATGACATATTTCGAGAACAACGGAAAGCATTACGTGATCTGGGCTGAGATAAAGGGAGATTCCTCACTGTTCATGGCTGAGATCGACCCGAAAGAACCGTGGAAGCTGACCTCAAAACCCATAATGCTCACAAAGCCCGAATACAGCTGGGAACTTGTCAATAACCGTGTAAACGAGGGTGCGGCAGTGCTGAAAACCGGGGACAAGGTATATGTGTTCTTCTCGGCTTCGGGAACGGGTTCAGAATACTGCGTAGGACGTATGGAAGCGGACATCAACGCTGATCTTATGAATATCGCAAACTGGAAAAAGCTGGATAAGCCCGTGCTTCAGACAGCTGACCTGACAGACGGTGCAGGCCCCGGACATAACAGTTTCGTTACCGATGAGAACGGCGATCTGCTTATCGTCTACCATGCAAGACCGTCTTCGCATTCATCGGGAAAATGCGGCACCTACAACAAGGATCCGCTTTATGATCCGTGCAGGCATACAAGGATAGGCCGTGTGATGTTCACAGCAGGCGGAGAACCCGTCATCAACATCTGCGGCGATGCCGAGTTTGCTTCGGGAAGCAAGGAAGTTACCGCAACAATAATAGTAAAATAATATGATAGGAACAGCCAAAGAGAAAACATACTTCTCTATGGCTGTTTTCTGTTTGCACCGACGCCGTTAAAAACAGGATGTGATATTTTCCCTTTTTTATACAATTTGCTATTTATTTCGGCAATCACTTGAAATCAGCTTAAAAACACTGTATAATAGTTAAGATTGTTGAGAAAAAGTTATTGATGAGGTAGAAAATATGGAAAATATGAAATACGGCGGCCAGTCGGCTGCAAACGGTTCGGGTGACTCTGCTTCGGGCGGAGGAAGTTCCCGTTCCTTCATGGATGATCTTATTATCGGAGTTCCACGTAACAGCATGAAAAATATCGGCCAGGGGATGAGCGGACGAGATGCAGGAACTCCTTCTCAGGAGATCGGCGGCCCTCCGCAGGGTGTGGGCGAAAGATCGATGGGCGGACCGCCTCCCGGAGCAGGCGCTATGGGCGGCCCTCCGCAGGGAATGAGCGGCAGACCGATGGGCGGGCCTCCCGACGGAGTAATGGGAAATCCGCTGGGCAGTGTACCTGTCGGTGCGCTTATGAAAAAGTTCGCTATCCCAAGCATTATCGGTATGCTGGTAGGCGCTCTATATAATATGGTCGATCAGCTTTTCATCGGACGTTCGGTCGGCCCTCTCGGAAATGCGGCTACTTCCATAGCTTTCCCGTTTACTACGATATGTTTGTCGGCGGCTCTCCTTTTTGGTATAGGCGGTGCTTCGTGCTTCAACCTGAGCCTTGGAAAGGGAGAAAAGGAGAAAGCTCCTTACTTCATAGGAAATTCGCTTTCCGTACTGACTATATTCGGCGTTATCATAAGCGTTCTGACGCTTATTTTCATGGATCCGCTTCTGAAAGCTTTCGGTGCGTCTGAAGCTATAATGCCTTACGCAAAGGACTATGTATCAGTCACAGCTGTGGGATTCCCTCTGCTGATACTCAGTACCGCCGGAGGACATATACTCCGTGCTGACGGAAGTCCGCATATGACTATGATAGGCAGTATCACAGGTGCGCTGATAAATACAGTTCTTGATGCAGTTTTCGTTTTCGGCTTACAGTGGGGAATGAAAGGCGCTGCTGCTGCTACAGTTATCGGACAGGGTGTATCTACTTTGATGGTCATCATCTACTGTCTGAACTTCAAGACAGTTCCGCTTAAAAAAGAGCATCTCATTCCTTCCTTATCCATTGTTCAGCGAATTGCATCTATCGGTATGGCATCCTGCTTCAATCAGCTGGCTATTGCCGTAGTTCAGATAGTTCTTAACAATTCACTGAGACACTACGGTGCGCTTTCACAGTACGGACCCGACGAACCTATTGCTTGTGCAGGTATCATCATGAAGGTGAATATGATAGTATTCTCCATCATTATCGGTCTGGCACAGGGCACACAGCCTATCGAAGGCTTCAACTACGGTGCTAAGAATTACGACCGAGTGAAAGCCGCTTACTTCATGGCGATAAAGATAGGCGCAGTTGTTTCGGTCACCGCATTCATACTCTTCCAGATATTCCCGAGACAGATCCTCTCATTCTTCGGTAGGGGAAGCGAAAGCTATTACGAATTCGGTGTGCTGTTCTTCAGGATATTCATGTTCTTCACATGGTTCAACTGCTTCCAGCCTATCACATCCACATTCTTCACATCCATCGGCAAATCCGTCAAGGGTATGTTCCTGTCACTGACAAGACAGATAATCTTCTTCATACCGTTGCTTATAGTGCTTCCTATGTTTATGGGAATACGTGGTATCCTCTTTGCAGGACCTATCGCTGACCTTCTTGCAGGCGGCATAGCTGTGGCAATGGCGAAGGGCGAGTTCAATCAGATGGACCGCCTTGAAGCTGAAAAATATTTTGGTTCGCCGATCAGATTGGATTAAAAATAAGCTCCTGTTATCGTTATGATAACGGGAGCTTTTGGTTTTTCTGAAAATGTACCGCTTGTTGAGCATTATATCTTTCCATAATAAGAACCTGTCCACATAGGGATTCATGCACGTCTTTTCGTCAAATCTTAAATTAATAGTCTTGGGAAACAGATTGAGAAGATCCTTCTTCAAAATGTCTACCTTGATAATACATATAAAACTTCTTTATCAGTACCGCAGTTTAACTCCGCCTTTTTTATATATAGTTCCCCGTATTTTTACCATAAAGGCGGAGCAACTCCGCCTTGACGGTAATGTTATGGAGTGGTGGTGAATGTGGATTTCAAATATTATTCGTATCTGAGGGCTTCAATAGGATTAAGCTTTGCGGCCTTGTTTGCAGGATAGTATCCGAAGAAGATACCGAATGCCATTGATATGCCAACACTTATAAGTATGGACATTACCGGCATTCCGCCCGCTATTCCGAGTACCAGCGACATCAGCTTTCCGAGAAGCAGACCTATAGCGATTCCGAAGAGACTTCCCAGCAGACAGATTATTGTAGCTTCTACCAGGAACTGTACACGGATATTGTTGTTTGAAGCGCCCAGCGCCTTTCGTGTACCTATCTCTCTTGTTCTTTCCGTGATGGATACGACCATGATGTTCATTACGCCGATACCGCCGACAATAAGCGATATTGCTGCGATAGCGATGAGTACGCCTTTCATGATGCCAAGCACCTGAGTGATGCTGTCCATCTGTTCCTGATAAGTGATGATATCAAGCTTGTAAGCGTCGTTGTCGGCATAGTAGGTGTTGTTGAGGTAATTGCCTATTTCCCTTGAAAGTTCGGGGATGCCTTCGCTTTCCTTTGCTACAACGATCAGCCATTCATAGTATTCATCAGCAAGGCCGTTTTCAAGAGTTGTAACATAGGGGACAAATCCGATATCCTTTGTATCGCCTGTGAACATTGCCTTTAGAGCAGGAGCAGGTTCTTTATGGTAAACTCCCACAACTGTATAGCTGTAGAAGCGGGTATTCTTACGGCATTCTACAGTTTTTCCGACAGCACCATCTACGCTTCCGAATATCTTTTCGGCCTTTTCGTCCGAAAGAAGGATGACGTTTTTGCCGTTAGTGTACTCATCATCTGTGATGTTTCTGCCTGCGAGGATATCAATACTGCCCTCGGTTGTAAGTGCGCATCTGTTTACGCCTTTCAGTGAGAGAGTTTCTTCTCCCACTTCCATTCTTCCCATGTCAGCGGAGAGAGAGATACCGTCAAGGCGGTCGCTGTATCTTTTCTCGATATCGTCGAACATCTTAACTGTCAATTTATCTGAATTCTTCATGGAGCGCAGACTTTCATCGTAGCCCTCGTTGTCGTAATAATTTTCCATGCCTTTCTGTATGACTTGAAAGCCGATCTGTTTTGCTTCAGCGCTTCCGATGATGTCAGCGGTAGTCCTTTTCATTCCTTCGCCCATTATCATAATGGAGATGACCGAAGCGATACCTATAACGATTCCCAGCATAGTCAGCAGGGAACGCATTCTGTTGGCTTTAAGCTCACTGAGCGCAAGCAGTATGTTGTCTTTCAGCATAATTACAGCCCATCCTCTCTGAGATTATTTTACCGTCCATAAGTGTAAGCACACGTTCTGTTTCCTCAGCAAGTTCATTTGAATGAGTGATGAGGATTATAGTGATGCCTTTTTCTTCGTGGAGCTGGTGGAAAAGGTCCATTATCATTCTTCCTGTTGAAGAATCAAGAGCGCCCGTGGGTTCGTCTGCGAGGATAATGGAAGGATCATTTGCCAGAGCCCTTGCAATTGCCACACGCTGTTTCTGACCGCCTGAAAGTTCATCGGGAGTGTGATCCATTCTCTGACCCATGCCGACCATGCTTAGAAGTTCCTTTGCTCTTTTTTTGCGTTCGCTGCTGCTTATCTGAGCATACATCATGGGAAGTTCCACATTTTTCAGTGCGGAATTTCTTGGTATGAGGTTGTATGTCTGGAATACAAAGCCTATCTGCTTGTTTCGGATATGTGAAAGTTCGGAATCAGGTGCAGCGCAGACATTTGTGCCGTTAAGGTCGTAACTGCCTTCTGTTGGACGGTCAAGTGCTCCGATGATATTCATAAGAGTGGACTTGCCCGAACCTGATGCGCCTACAATGGAAACGAACTCTCCCTCTCTTACGGTGAGGTCGATACCGTGAAGTATCTCAAGTTCATTGGGTTCGCCTATATAGAAACGTTTGTATATATTTTTCAGATCGATAATTACATCGCCGTTCATGTCGATTCTCCTCCATTAATAAAATGACTTGCCGTTATCTTCGGTTTCGGGAAGAACGACCTTCATGCCTTCCTTGACACCGTCTCCGCTTACTTCGGTATAGAAATCATTTTTCAGACCGCACTCAACGTATACCTTTTCAACACTGTCGCCGCTGCCTGATACTTCGATGAAGTTCTTGCCGTCGGAATCGGTGTGGATGCAGTTTTCGGGAACTGCTAAAACATCCTTGCTTTCGCCTACGATGATGTTCAGTTTAGCAGTCATGCCCAGTCTGAGTTTATCTTCCTTGTTGTCGAAAGATGCTTCGATAGTATAATCCGTACCGCCTGAGGAGCCGTCAGCTGAGAATGTGGGAGCCTGCGGAGTAGGGGAAACGAAGCTGAGTGAGCCGTTCATAGGAACGGAACTAATAGCCTGAACTGTTATCTCTGTCGGCATTCCCTTTTCAAGCTTGCTTATGTCGTACTGTTCAGCGGCAGCTTCGATCTTATAGCTGCTGTCGTCCTGTATAACAGCGATAGCGCCGCCCATATATGTTTCGCCTGCCTTGACGTTCACTTCTGTGATGATACCGTCAATATCGGCTGTGATACGGCATTTTTCGATGTTCTTCTTTATGGTCCTGATCTGCTCTTCAATGTCAGCAACAGCATCGTCTGTGGATATCTCGGCAGTTTTCAGATTATCTGCACTGCTTGCGATAGTGCTGTCGAAAGTATGCTCTGTTTCTGTTTTTGAATCTGAAGCCATTTCAATGCCGTGCTTTGCTTCGTCAACGGAATTGTCAACAGCGGCAAGAGAAGCCTTGAGTTCCTTTTCAGCCATCATTGCAGCGGCATATGCTTCCGAAGCTTTCTGAGCATAAGCAGTTGCTGCCTTTGCACCATCGTTTGTTTCTTTAAGCTGTTCTTCAAGCTGAGCAACGGCTGATGAAGCTTCATCGAAAGCGGACTTTGCAGAGTTCCTTTCGTCATCGGAAGAATCGGGATTTCCCATAACAGCTTCATACTGATCCTTTGCACTGCTGAAACCTGATCTTGCTTCGTCGAGAGCGGACTGTAAAGCTGCTGCTGCTTCTGTAGCTTCGGCTGCTGTCTGTGCTGCCTGTTCAGCCTCATATTCTGCGTCATCCTTTGCGTTTACAGCGTCATAATAGCTGTTGTACACATCATCACGATTTTTTACAGCTTTGTTGTAGCTGTCACGGGCATATTCAACTGAACGGCTGCCACGCTGTGAATTCGTGGTTTTATCTGAAACAGCAGTGTCGTACATACGCTTAGCAGCACTGACTGTTATATCATTTCTTTCCTTAGCGCTTGCGAGAGTTTTTTCGGCTCTTGAAAGCTGTTCCTGAAGATCAGTTCAATCAAGTGCTTCACAATGTGGCAGTAAATACAAAAACAGCAGGCTGCATGAGTGGTTGCAGCCTGCTGCTTTAATATCCGATGCTTGGAGCAAGTCGGAAACTTACTTGGCTTCGCGTTCCAGCCAGGCGATGGCCTGTCCTTTTAGTACTTTCTGACCTTGGCGGGCGGTGACATCTACGAGCTTGCCGCCGAGAGCTGCATTGATGGGAATGGTTTGTCCCCACGGGCTCTGGATGTAGCAGAAAAAGTCACCTTCGGCATATGTGGTGCCGATGGCGGGTTCTGCACAGCGCATGACGCCAGCATCGCCAGTAATCTCGAAGAATATCTGACCGTTGAAAGGAGCTGTGATGGCATCGGCCTTGGCGTGCTTGAAAGCAGAAAGTTCTTCCACGGAAAGTTTGGGGCCACCTGCTGCCTGCATTTTTGCCAGTTTGGCTTTTTCGAGGTCGGCGAGGAAGTTCTTCTTGGCCTGGCCGCTCTTGTAGTTGCGGTACTGTTCGGGGTGCATGGCGAGTTCGTAGAGTTCCTCGTCGTCCTGACCGCGATCCCATCCGTTCTCTTCCATCTCCTTGATGAATCCAGGCAGGGCATTCTCGAGTAGGGTGTGGGGGTCGGCTGTGGTGAATTCGCGTCCCTGCTTCTTGGCGAGTTCCACGAGTTCGGGGTCGATGGTTCCGGGAATCTTTCCGCTCTTGCCGAGAATCATACCCCACATGGAGTCGTCCATCATGACGAAACGTCCCTTGCCCTGAGCCATGGTGAGGAGGTTCATCAGTGCGATGTTCTTGACGTACTGCGAGAAGGGCGTGACAAGTGGAGGATATCCTACGCGCGGCCAAACGTAAGCTACTTCATCGAAGAGCTGGACAAGGATTTGGTCGGTAGTGAGCTCCGGCTGGCCCTTGGCCTTCAGTGTGTTGTTGATGACGCCATGGATACCGGCGAGGTCTGCCATCATGGAACCCATCATACCGCCGGGTAGTCCGCATCCGAGGAGGAGTGAGGACATGTGCTTATTGCCGGGGTTGATGAAGTAACCGAGCCAGTCGTCGATGAATTCTTGGGTGAGGGAGCGCGCCTGCATGTAGGCGTTCATATTGATTTCCTTGACCTCGAAGCCCTCGTTCTTCAGCATGGATTGAACGCTGATGATGTCCGGATGTACCTTGCCCCAGGAGAGGGGTTCGATGGCGGTGTCGATGACGTCGGCGCCATTGTTGCAGACCTCGAGGATGCTGGCCATGGAAAGACCTGGACCACTGTGGCCGTGATATTGGATGATGACGTCGGGGTGCTTGGTCTTGATTGCCTTGGTGAGTGCACCCAGCAGCGCGGGCTGTCCGATACCTGCCATGTCCTTGAGGCAGATCTCCTCGGCACCGGCAGCGATGACCTGATCAGCTATCTCTGAGTAGTATTCGACGGTGTGGACGGGGGAAGTGGTAATGCAAAGAGTGGCCTGCGGAGTCATTCCGGCGGCCTTGGCCCACTTGACAGAAGGAATGATGTTGCGAACATCATTGAGTCCACAGAAGATGCGGGGTATATCCACGCCCTGGGCGTGCTTGACTTTGTACTGGAGTTCACGAACATCGTCGGGAACCGGATACATGCGCAGGGCGTTGAGTCCGCGGTCGAGCATGTGAGTCTTGATACCTACTTCGTTGAAAGGCTTGCAGAAAGCACGTACGGCTGCATTGGGGTTCTCGCCAGCGAGGAGATTCACCTGTTCGAAGGCTCCACCGTTGGTTTCCACGCGGTCGAAGACACCCATGTCAATGATAACGGGTGCGATGCGTTCCAG
>CADBAC010000102.1:0-774 GCA_902792495.1 Ruminococcus flavefaciens
GCAGTCAAAAAGAGCGATCTCGCAGTTGTTTGCGTCGATCCAGACATCGTGTTTAACGTCACCTGTAACAAGAGCATCGCAGCCTTTTTTCATTGCCAGCTTCAGCATAGAGCCGCCTGAGCCTGAGCAAAACGCAATTTTTGATAACTGATGATTGCTATTGCGTGAAGCTCTCACATATTCGCATCCGAAGATCTGTTTTAGCATTTTTCCGAGCTCGGAACTGCTTATCTCCTCGTCAAGAGTAACGATCCAGCCCAGATTATTCTCGCTGCCGATCTCCTCGAAAGGCTCGGGATCAGCGGTAATTTTGAGTGCTTCACGGAATTTCCGCAGTATTACACTGTTTGTGCCGCCTTCTGCAATATCCAGATTCGTATGCATACACAGTGCACCAATGCCTGACTGAATCAGCTTATACACAGGATCGTTACGCATCAGGCGCTTTCTTGCGTCAAAAATCACGGGATGATGGGAAATTATCAGCTCAGCCCCCTTGAGATCGGCCTCCATGACAGCCTCATTTGTGATGTCAAGGCTCAGGAGTATCTTGCTCACTTCCGTGCCACGGCTTTCCACCAGATAGCCCGAATTGTCCCATTTTTCCTGCAAATCGAAAGGATACAGCGAATTGAGATAAGCGACCACATCGACGATCTCCTCTACACCTGTACCGTTTTTCATGCGGTACGCAAGGGCTTTGTAGTGTTCAGCGTCAGCCGTCTTGCCTGCTTTTTCCAGATTGACCGCAATTTTTGATAAGCGCTCAGCTTC
>CADBAC010000102.1:817-10553 GCA_902792495.1 Ruminococcus flavefaciens
AACCGCTGCGAGCATCCACAAGCATAACAACATATAGCTTGCCGCCTTCCTCAACGGTCCGCTCCTCAGTGATTGTAAATCCCAGTTTATAGAGCTCCTTACGCAGTAATTCTGCTTTAGTCATAGGCTGAAGGATGAAACGTGCAACTGAATACGGCAAATTTTCGATCCCACCAATTATTGCTGCGATAGTTTCGCCGCCCATACCTGCAATAACAATATCCGATACTCCTTCAAGCGGCACTTTTTCAAGTCCGTCAGAGAGTATCAGGTCCACCTTATCAGCGATACCATACTTTTCTACAGTAGCCTTCGCAGAAGCAAGGGGTCCCTCCTTCACATCAGAAGCGATGACTTTACTGCATTTTCCCGAAGTTATAAGTTCTGCGGCAAGGTAAGCGTGGTCAGTTCCCACATCGCAAACTATGCCTTCACCGCCGACCAGTTCAGCACAAGCTGTTAATCTTTTATCAAGCATTTTCTGCACCTCTTTACAAAAAAATAAGGCAAACTGTACTGCACAGCCGCCTGCGATACTCTTTACCGCAAAATGAGCATTCAGCTTATCTGCGTTATTATATGCCATAACACGGCAAACTACGACAAAACATTTCCGGATAGTGAAAAGGTTCTTATATAAAACCCCAGCACAGCCGAATAGCTGTGCTGTAGGATCTGCGTTTAATTATGCCTCATTCATCTTTGCAAAGCATTCGCTGCAGTAAACTGCTCTGCCTTCCTTTGGCTCGAAAGGCACCTTAGCTTCACCGCCGCATGATGCGCAAGTAGCTGTATACATTACTCTTTCAGCCTTGCCTGCGTTCTTTCTTGCATCACGGCAAGCCTTGCATCTCTGGGGCTCATTTACAAATCCCTTTTCAGCATAAAATTCCTGCTCGCCTGCAGTGAAAACGAACTCATTTCCACATTCCTTGCAGACTAATGTCTTGTCTTCGTACATTTCATTATACCTCGCTTAAATTATTAGACCACGGTTGGATTTACACCCACATCTTTGTTAAACAACGCTCTTGGATTGAGCTACACGGTCACATTTCAATTTTCCATGCGTTTCTTGTAAAGCGCACGTATTTTTCGCCTTGCTCTTTGCATCGCATTGTCAACAGATTTCTCTGTTACTCCCAGCTTATGAGCGGCCTGCTTGTAGGTCATTCCGCTTATACAAAGACGGAAAGCCTGAAGCTCCGCATCCGAAAGCAATGAATCTATACTTCCGAGCAATTCGTCAAAAAACTCTTTATACAAAAAAATGCTCTCAGGAGTTTCTTCGACGGACAGTACATCTGCAGCCTCATCTTCATCGATCCTGTTAACATCGCTGCAATTTCTTCCCATTCTTGCCGAGACAGTTTTCATTCGGTTGACGATGCACTTCTCAGCGAAAGTAGAAAATTTTGCGCCCTGTGACGGATCGTAGGCATTTATAGCTTTGAGAAGACTTATAAAGCCTTCCTGATGCAGGTCTTCACTGTCGGTATCGGAATTTGCATAAATCTTTGATTTAATCAATATAAGCTTAGAATAACGAGATAAGAGAATGCCAGCCGCCGACTTATCGTTCTTGGCAACAGCAACAAGTTCCTCATCTGTTTTACTGCATAAATCATTCAAATCGAAATCTAATTCAAGCAAGATATCCACCCAACATTCTGAATTCTCCAACGGAATCAGTTATAATAAAGAGTATTTATCAGCGCAGGGGAAATATCCCTCAGTGCTGAATACACTTCCCTTCCCTGCGTTATACAGGGAAGGGATAATGAGTTGCTATTATTCTTCTTCAGGGCTCTTTGCAGCTTCTTCTTCTGCAGCCTTGAGGAGTTCTGCCATATCGAAGTTAAAGTTAGATGACTTCTTCTGTGCAGGCTTCTGATCCGCAGGAGCGGATGTCTTGTTGTCGTTATTATTGTTATTGTTGTTATTATTGTTATTATTGAAGTTAGGCTTATTATTGTTATTGTTGTTATTGAAAGTCTTTTCTCCTATGCTTGCGAAAGGATCATTCTTGTGATCGTCCTTCTTGTCAGACTTTGAAGCAACAGGAGCATCCTTTACTTCGGGAGCGCTCTTAGCTTCAAACTTAGCAACAGGAGCCTCAGCCTTCTTGATAATACCGTCATCGCCGCCCTTATCGAGTGCGCTCTTAGCCTCACCGATAATAAGCTGAGCCTCGCTCATTCTGTCAGTAGCCTGACCTGTGAGTCTCTTGAGTACGGATGAGATATCGTCAAACTTAGTATTAACGCTGTTGATCTCGTTGAGAAGCATTGTACGTACAGTTGTAGTCATTTCGTTGACCTTATCTGCATGAGCGTTAGCCTGATCAACAGTATCCTTAGCCTGTCTGTTAGCCTCATCAACAGCTGACTGAGCCTTCTTGTTAGCATCGTCAACAGTGGACTTAGCCTGATCGTTAGCTTCTCTGATGCAGGTCTCAGCAGTTGTATTAGCGTTAGCAATAGTAGTTTCAGCTTCGATCTTAGCATCGTTAACGATCTTTTCAGCTTCTTCCTTAGCTTCCTTGGTCACCTTATCTGCATTTCTCTGAGCCTCGATAGTGATCTTGTTAGCAGTCTTCTGAGCCTCAGTGAAGAGAGCACCCATATCGAGTGAAGATGGGATACCTGCGCCGTTCTCCTTGAGGTCAGTGATCTCGTCGTTGAGCTTGGATATCTCCTTATCCTTATCAGCAGCGAGAGTTTCCTTCTCCTTGGTGATCTTGGCGATCTCGTCGTTCTTGGCAGCAAGTTCCTTGGTCTTAGCCTCCAGCTTGCTTGTTATATCAGCGATCTCCTTGGACTTAGCAGCCAGTTCTGCATTGATCCTCTGGATATCCTGTCTTGCCTTATCCAGCTCACCGCCGTTAGCAGCAGGGGCAGAAGCCTTCTGTTCAGCAGCCTTGAGCTGATTGCGGAGTCCGTCGATCTCCTTCTTGGCAGCTTCGAGAGCAGCGGCAGCCTGTGCGTTTGCCTGCTGCTGTGAGCCTGCACCTGCGGCAGCTCTCTGCTCAGCAGCTCTGAGCTGATTCTTGAGAGTATCGATCTCCTTCTTAGCAGCTTCAAGAGCCTGAGTCATAGCAGCGTTCTGAGCGTTATTCTGTCCGCCGCCTGCCTTGAGCTGATTGATAGTTTTCTGGAGTTCCTCATTTTCCTTCTTAGCTGCTCTGAGGGCATTATTGGAGGTATTGAGTTTTTCCTGTAAGCTATCTATCTGGTTCTTATATTTTTGTATTTCCTGAGGATCAGCGCCGGGGCCGCTCTTGGCAGCCTTGAGTTCTTCTTCGAGACCTACGATCTTTGAGTTGAGTTCATCGAGGTATGTCATAACATCCTCTTTAACAAAGCCGCCGCCGATCTTAGTGGTTCTTAATACGGTTGGTTCGTCCATAGTGTTACACTCCGATCCCCTCGAGTACCGAGGTTGAAATTTAAGGAATCAGAACCTGCATTCACAGATCATACGCATTCTTGTCGGAGACCGACAAAACAGAGAAGGATTTGGTGCACATATGACCTATGAACACAGGTTCAGTAAATACGCCTTAATAGAATTATAACATATTGTTTATATTATTTCAACTATTGAAATGTAGAATTTTTGGAGTCATTTTAGTGCAGTTTACTATAAAAAAACTCTGAAATCCTCATTTGCCAAGAATTAAAGTATATTCTTTTATCTATTAAATGCATATTATTTACGTTTTTTACAATATAGTAATACAAATATTAAAAAGAAACAATATTATAGAAATACAAATATAATAATCATTTCGCTCCGGATATTTAATGCATAAAGGGCGGATATCTCCGCCCTTACTGTCAGTTCATCAGCTCGTTTATCAGCATAATCACTGCTATCACCATATTTACCAGTCCGATAAATGTCACAACAGCTGTAAGAGTTTTCTGCTTTCTGTACTTTTCTGCTTCACGCTTCTTTTCTATATTGTCAAGGCTCTCACCTTTCATAAAGGCGATAACCTCACGATAAGTATGAATATCATTGTCATTTTTTAATTGTTCATACTTATGCACAGATATCAATATCACAGCCGATATCGCTCCGCCAAGCACAAGACCGATGCAGCGCACAAACTCACTGCCATACTCATTAAAAACAGGAACGACCGTCATAAGCAGCAAAAAACCAATGACAGCGGTATACCGCATAAACTTCATTGCTCTTACGTCTTTTTCATTTACTTTTTCTTTCATAGTATCAACATCTCCTTTGATAAGATCATCGGCCTCTGAACATCGGGATAGCTTTTCTCCGTCTCCCAGTTGGATATAGTCTGACGGCTGACATATATACGTTCTGCAAGCACCTCCTGTGACCATCCCTTTTCTGTTCTGAGTTCCTTTATCCTTTTGCTTAACTCCATACGCTTCACTCCTTTCTGCAAGGGGTTTCCCCCTTGTCTGATCTCATCATAGCAGAATGTGATATTCCTCGCAACCAAAATCCTTTTGCAAGCGCTGAAATTACCCTGTCAAAAATCTTTGACAAGGCTATTTCAAGCCATTTCCGCATAAAACAAAAGCGGCCCGTCAGGACCGCTCATATTTATTATTATCAGTTGCCCAGCATCTTGAAGATATCATCAAGATCGTAATCCTGTGATGAAGATGAAGGCTTTGAGGATGAACCGAAGCCGAGGCTGTCGATGAGAGGATTATCGATAGAGATGTACTCCTCCTGCATTGTTGACTGCTGCTGTTCTTCCTCACGAGGCTCAGGCTGTGTTTCCTGAGCAGCAGGTGCAGCTGTTTCAGCGTTATTGTTGTTCTGGTTATCGAGAACTGTGAGTGAATCATCAGTATCATCGAAGCCGGCAGCAATAACAGTGATTATCATCTCATCCTGCATATCTTCCTTGAATGCAGTACCGAAGATGAACTCAACTCCGTCAGCAGCTGTATCAGTGATCATCTTTGTAGCTGCATCAACATCAGCAGAGAGGATATCCTCTGACATAGCGATATTGATAAGGAGTCTCTTAGCGCCTGAGATAGAAGTTTCAAGCAGCGGGCTGGAGATAACGGCTGTAGCAGCATCTCTTGCCTTGTCCTTGCCTGAACCGTGGCCGATAGCCATGTGAGCGTAGCCTGCGCCCTTCATGATAGTAGAAACGTCTGCGAAGTCGAGGTTTATGTAACCCTCTTCTACGATCAGGTCTGAGATACTCTTTACACCTGTCTTGAGAACGTCATCAGAAAGTGCGAATGACTGCATCATTGTAAGCGGCTTATCGAGACCAACGAGAAGTCTCTCGTTAGGGATAACGATAAGTGAATCAACATATTTTCTCAGTTCTGCGATACCTCTTTCAGCCTGAGCCATTTTCTGCTCTCTCTCGAAGAGGAAAGGCTTGGTAACAACAGCAACTGTAAGGATATCCATCTCCTTGGCAATCTTAGCAACGACAGGAGCAGCACCTGTACCTGTACCGCCGCCCATACCTGCGGTGATGAATACCATATCTGCGCCCTTGAGATGAGTTTCGATCTCGTCTCTGTTCTCCTCAGCGCTTCTCTGGCCGACCTCAGGCTTATTGCCTGCGCCTCTGCCCTTGGTGAGCTTAGCGCCGATCGGGATCTTTGTGGTAGCCTTTGACTTGTTAAGAGCCTTGGCATCTGTATTGATAGCGATGTATTCTATATTATTTACGCCGGACTCGACCATGCAGTTAACAGCATTTCCGCCGCCGCCGCCAACGCCGATGACTTTTATGTTAACATCGGGTTCAATTGCTTCTTCATAATTAAAATCAGACATTTCTTGATCCTCCTAATCGTAATCCTGTATTTTACAGGAGCGCATGAGGTATCCGCTCCCATCCGAATATACTTCAACAAATACTCTATATATTTTAGCATAGAATTTGTATTTTTGCAAGTCCACGGAAAATTTAGCGTAAAATTCTGCGAAACTTACAATTACAAGCTTTTGAATCACAGCATTTTGTACATTTTTTATTTACAATGCACTCACAAGCATAGACATCATTATTTTACCAGCCCTGATCGTTGCTGTTGTCATAGCTGTTTTCGTCCCATACACCTGCCACCAGGTTGCCGTATGGATCGTAGTAGTTGCCGTAGGAATCGTAATAGTATCCCCACTGATCGTGGTAGAATCCGTCAGCATCGTAGTAGCCGCCGTTCTCATCCAGTACATAGCCCTGTTCGTTGGTGGTCTGTTCGGTGCCTTCGCCTTCTTCTCCGCCTTCTTCCTCAAAGTTGAAGTAGCCCTCTCTCTCCTCGTCGTTCTGACTGTTGTAGTCGCTGAAACGCTCCTCCTGGTCGGGATTGGATTCTACCGAAGGCTCCGACTCCTCAACGGGTTCGCCGTTTTCATCGGTCTTCTTTTTCTTCTTCGGCGGATCGATATTTCCGGGAACTTCCACAGGTTCATCGGTAGTTCTGAAACTGCACTGATTTGAACCGATCATGGTAAGGAATCCCTTTTTGCCGTTGACAGCAGGATCGTTCATGACCGTTGCCGCCATATTCAGCTTATACTCTGCATCGTTCCAGTTGCCCATCTTGAAGACCATGCCGTTCCTGTAGTTGATGATGATATTATGCTCATCCACAAGGTTGATATTGGAAATACCTGCGCTTGTGTCGTCCAGTTTTGCAAGGCTCGTGATAAGGGCAGTGAAGGCATCGTTCTTGAATTCATCCTCACTGTAGATGTAGTCGCCTGGTTCCTTTTCCGCAGGCTTGTAGCCGTAGAATACGGGAAGTCCGTCAGTGATGAAGCTGTTGATAGCCAGTATCTTTCCCTGCTTGCTTATGAGCAGAGTCTTTGAACCGATGTTCACGTTGAATGAAGGTATACATCTTGTTACCTTTATCTCCAGTGAAGACGGGAAGTCCCTGTTGACCTCCGCAGTTTCCACATACAGCAGTTCGTCAAGGATCTTCTGTTCGCTCTTTTCTGTATCAAGTCTCAGGAGATTATCGCCCTCGTGAATGCCTGAAGCGTCCACTATCTGCTCGGCGGAATACATATCCGATTCGCCCGAAACGGTGATCTCGCCTATATTAAAGAGGAAGGTATAGCTTGCCGCAAAGCCTATGACTGCCACAAGCACAAGAACTATTATAATATATACGTTCATAAACCTTCGCCGCCGCCGCATACGTTTGCGGCTGTTGACTCTGTCAACGCTTGTTTTTTCGATGTCTTTCATAAATCCTTACAGCTCAGCTTCTCCGCATATCACCGCCGAGAAGCCTTACAGCGTCCTCCATTTTTTCATATCCTCTGTCGATGTGGTGTATCCCCGATACCGAGGACGTACCGTCTGCCGCAAGTGCCGCAACAACCATCGCCGCTCCTCCTCGCAGGTCGGTAGCAGCAACGTCAGCGCCGTGAAGCCTGTTCACGCCCTTGACAACAGCTATCTTGCCCACTGCCTGTATATCGGCTCCCATTTTCACAAGAGCGTCCACATGGCGGTATCGGCAGTCAAAGATATTTTCTTCAAATACACTTGTGCCCTCGGCCGCAGCAAGCGCCGCCATCAGCACTGCCTGAGCGTCGGTAGGAAAGCCCGGATGAGGCATTGTCCTTATCCTCTCCTTTACGGCTTTCAGCCTTGAACCGCTTCTCAGGTATATCCTGTCTCCGCAGGTCATTATACTGCATCCCGTCTGTTCGAGCACTGAGAGAAATGGCTCCATTTCGGTGATGCAGGAATTGGTAAGTATTATCTCTCCACCGGCCGCAGCAGTCATGGAAAGGTAAGTAGCGCCTGCTATCCTGTCAGGCATTATGTTGTACTCGCAGCCGTGAAGCTTCGGTACACCGTTTATGATGATGCTGCTTCCGCCGTCGCCTTTTATGTCCGCTCCGCATTTTCTCAGGAATCCGCAGAGGTCGCATATCTCGGGTTCACGGGCAGCATTGTTTATCACTGTCTCACCGTCGGCATTAACAGCAAAGAGAATGATATTCTCTGTCGCTCCCACCGACGGAAAAGTAAGGGATATCTTTGTACCGTGAGCCTTGCCCGAACAGATTATCCTGCCGTGCTCCTCACGGATATCCGCACCCATTTTCCGCAGAGCGGCAAGGTGCATATCTATGGGACGGGGCCCAAGTTCGCATCCTCCCGGTATGCTTACTGTACATTCCCCTGTCCTTCCCAGCACAGCGCCCATGAAAATAATGGATGAGCGCATCTCGTGCATGAGAGTTTCGGGAATATCGGTCCTTGAAACGTCCCGTGGGTCAATAACGGCGGTACTCCCCGAAAAGCTGCATTTGCAGCCTGTGCAGTTGAGTATCCTTGAAGCAGCATAGACATCGGTGAGCCGTGGGCAGCTTTTCAGCACGACCTCCTCACCGCAAAGCAGAGAAGCCGCCATTATGGGCAGGGCGCTGTTTTTGCTGCCTTGCAGAGCAAGTTCTCCACGAAGCTTTCTGCCTCCCGTTATGATAAATTTCTGCATAAAACCACCTCACAGCATTTTTGTGTATATTATGCTGTGTGCGGTCGTGGTGTTACTCGAGCTGTCGCCAGCTCGACCGCAATCACGCTCCCACTCGCAAAGCTCGTTCACTCTCTGTGAGGACGTCAGTCTGCTTTCGCTCGCTGGCACTTTTACTTCAGTGGATATCCCTCATATCTGATTTGAACTCAGGAATTTCATGAAAGTATCCGCCATTTCATCGGGAATGAAAGCGTACATCATATGCCCCTTGTCGGAGAGATGTAATTCTCCGCCGCACTTCTTTGCATAGTCAACGCCGACCTGTCTCCATGAAACGCTCTTTACGGGCATTTTCATATCACTGACAAAGAAACAGCAGGGACATTTCAGCAGTCCCGTTTTGCTTGCTTTTACCGCATTATCCGTCATAAGCATAGCTTCATCGGTAAATTCCTGATGAGCGATATTCTTGTAGAAATATTCCTTGTAGACAGATTTTTCGTCCTCGGTGAGTTCATTTCCGCTCATAAGTCCGGAAGCATTCTCCAGCTTGTTTTTCATCAGCTTCGTGAGAATACCGCCCTTTGATACCTTCTGAAGCAGTTTCTGCTGTTTCAGTACCATAGCCCTGCGCTTTTCTTCTGGAAGTTCCTTCGACTGTGCGATGGCCATGTCGGGAATGCCCATATCCATGCTGAGTACGGCTTTTACTTCGTCGGGATAGGTATTAGCCCAGTATACGGCCTCAAATCCCGAATAGGAGTGAGCCGCAAGCACATAAGGCGGTTTTATTCCTGCCTTTGCGAGTGCTTCTCTGTCCTCTGCCACAAGATTTTCAACGGTGCGCTCGGCAGCCTTTGAGCCGCTGAATCCGTAGCCGGCCTTTTCAATGACAGCTATCCTGTACTTTCCGGACATTCTTCTCCATATAGGCTTGTATTCCAGCACAGGCAATGTAACTCCGTTGCCTGCCATGAAAACTATGGTAACATCCCCCTGCCCCTCTGTATAGACATTGAGGCGAGTGCCGTTTACTTCAACTAAATTCTTGTAGTTCATAATACTTTGATTCCTCAGACGATGTGGTTATTATTTTTTATTAATTAGTTTGTCAATTACTGCGAGTATTCTCTCGTTTGTGTCAGTGAGGAACAGCTTTGCCGCATTCTCCGACATTTTCTCGGCCTTTGCGGTATCATTGCTCAGTTTCAGTACCTCATCAAGTATCTTCTGACTGGTAACATCCTTCTGCTCGATAACTACAGCCG
>CADBAC010000103.1:0-5549 GCA_902792495.1 Ruminococcus flavefaciens
TCTCAGCTACCTTATCCTCAACTTCCTGACGGATAACACGGCGGATATCTCTTGCGCCGTACGGCTTGCCGAATGACTTCTCAGCTATAAGCTTCAGAGCCTCGGTAGTATAGGTCAGGCCGATATTCTTCTCAGCAAGAGGTTCTTTCATCTCATCCAGCATAAGAGCTGCGATATCTGCGAAATTCTCCTTTGTAAGATGTCTGAATACGACTATCTCATCGATACGGCTGATGAATTCGGGACGGAGGAATTCTCTCAGGCCCTTCATTGCCTTATCCTTTGAGACCTCGTCAGCTGTACGGTTGAAACCTACACCTACGCTCTTATCAGTCGAGCCTGCGTTGGATGTCATACAGATTATGGTATTCTCAAAGTTGACTGTTCTGCCGTGAGCGTCATCGACCTTGCCCTCGTCCAGTATCTGCATGAGGATGTTCATAACATCGGGGTGAGCCTTTTCTATCTCGTCAAAAAGGATGACTGAGTAAGGTCTGCGGCGCACCTTTTCCGTGAGCTGACCTGCCTCATCGTATCCTACGTAGCCGGGAGGCGAACCTATCATTCTTGCTACTGAGTGCTTTTCCATATACTCGGTCATATCAAGACGGATAAGCGGCTCGGGTGAATCGAACATCTCCTCGGCAAGAGCCTTTACCAGTTCTGTCTTACCAACACCTGTAGGACCTACGAATATGAACGATGCAGGACGTCTGCGCTTGCTGAGCTGAACTCTTGTACGCTTGATAGCCTTTGTCAGCACCTCTACAGCTTCATCCTGACCAAGCACTCTGCCCTTGAGAGCGCCCTCCAGCTTAGCTATCTTCAGGAACTCATTTTCAGCTATCTTGCTTGCAGGAATGCCGGTCCACAGCTCTACCACCTTAGCGATATCGCCTTCTGTTACCTCTACGCTCTCTGCCTTATCCCTGAGTTTAGCCTCGTCTTCACGGGCATGGATGAGCTTGCCTTTAACTTCTGCAAGAGCCTGATAGTCTATCTCGTCCTGTTCGGATATAGACTTTTCCATACCTTCAAGGACATTGATCTCCTTCTTTATCTTCTCATACTCTGCTATCTCGGGAGAGCGTATGCAGGTATAAGCGCAGGCTTCATCCATAAGGTCGATAGCCTTATCGGGGAGGAAGCGGTCTGTGATGTATCTCTCTGAGAGAACAGCGCACACTCTTACCAGATAGTCTGAGATGTGGAGATGGTGGTAATCTTCGTAGTATTTCTTGATACCGAGAAGTACGCTTACGGTATCCTCGATATTCGGCTCGTTTACCGTAACGGGCTGGAAACGTCTCTCCAGAGCCGAATCCTTTTCGATGTACTTGCGGTATTCGCCGAAAGTAGTAGCACCGATGACCTGTACCTCGCCTCTTGAAAGGGCAGGCTTCAGGATGTTTGCGGCATTCATTGAGCCTTCGGAATCGCCTGCACCAACAAGGTTATGCACCTCGTCGATGAAAAGGATGATATTTCCCTCACGCTTTACCTCGTCTACAAGTCCCTTTACACGGCTCTCGAACTGTCCACGGAACTGAGTTCCTGCAACGAGAGCAGTAAGGTCGAGGAGGTAGAGTTTCTTATCGGCAAGATTGAAAGGCACATCGCCTGAGTTGATCCTCTGAGCGATGCCCTCAGCGATAGCTGTCTTACCAACACCGGGTTCACCGATAAGGCATGGGTTATTCTTTGTTCTTCTTGAAAGGATCTGTATAACACGGGCGATCTCCTTGTCACGTCCGATTATATTGTCAAGCTGGCCGTCAGCGGCCTTCTGTGAAAGATTTGTACAATAGCTTCCCAGGAATTTGAGTTCCTTCTTCTTTTCTCTGCGTGATGAACTGTTTTTCTTGTCGCTCTTGCCTGAAGATGAAGAGCTGTCGCTTCCGCCTTTAAGTCCGCCGAAAGCACTGCCGAGAGCGTCAAACAGACTCTTGTGTCCGCTGTTGTTATCGCTGTTATCACTGCTGTCGCCGTCATCTCCGCCGCCGAACATATTTGTGAGGAAATCGGGCATAAGTCCCGATCCGCCCATTTCAAATGAATCGCCGTCAAGCATTCCCATCATTGAATCGGAAAGCTGATCAAGTTCCTCATCGGTAATGCCAAGCTTGTTCATATACTCCGCTACCTGCGGGATATCTCTCTTTCTTGCGCATGAAAGGCAAAGTCCTTCATTTTTCTTTTCATTGCCCTGTACCGATGTAATGAATACAACGGCAGGACGCTTGTTGCAACTGCTGCACATTATCATATTTATCGTTTCCCTCCTGTTTGCTGGAAATATGCCTGTTTATATTATCTGCCGCCTGTGCGGCACGGATCATTTAAGTCCGCAGACGATATCATACACATACTTGAATGCATATGATCTGTCAATTGCAGGATATTCATTCATAAGCTCTGTTTTTGTTCCGTATACGACTGATGCACGGATAACAACTGCTATAAGGAATACCACTGCTGCACCCTTGATAAGGCCGAGGATACCGCAGAAAAGATGTCTGCCGAGACCGGGTTCCATTGTATCGTTTCTGCCGATAGCACCTGCCATTATAAGTGCGAAAACAAGAACAGCTGCCATCAATGCTATCAATGCGATAAGTCTGAACGAATAGTTGTATGGTTCGTCTACCAGATTATCGCATATGTACTCTGCTGCTTCGCTGTGATCCTCAGTCTCAAGGAGAAGCGGGATCATAGCAGTAAAGAGCGACGGCTTTTCAAGAACCTTCTGCGCAGCGGATTCAGCCGCATACTTGCTGAGGTGCTTGCCTATGATAGTTCTTGTGATATTGCTGTATGCCTTATGAAGATCAGGCATGAATTCTTCTTCCTCTGCGACCTTTCTGCCGTAGATATTGTTTGCGAATTTGAACAGTTCTTCATCGTAATCATCGGCTTTAGCAAGGACTTTTCTGAGTTTTACATCATCTATCGACAGACCGTAGTCCATATTCTCCATTTCAAGGGAGAGTTCGTCGATGAGAGTATTGTCATCTATTGTTTTGTTAAGTTCCTTGATGTTTGCTGTTTTTGCGGCTGTACCATACAGCGCACCTGCAATAGCAGGGCTTGCTGAAACGGCAATACCTGCTGCAAGGATGAATCCCACACATGATACGACTCCCTTGATAAGGCCTCTCTTTATGGTAATAATAGCAAATACTATCAGCACTACAGCTGCCAGGCCGTCATATATCCACCATAGATTTCCGTTCATAATAAGTTCTGCCGTCGGTTCACGGCAGATACCTCCTTTCATTTACATAAGCATAAATGCTTTTCCGCCATAGTTTTTACTTTTTATTTTTTAAGGCATCATCGCATCTTCAGCACAAGCTTTGTGCGGTGTTGCCTTAATGATGTGATACATATGCCTCTATGTATCAGCTCTCATAGTCTATTCTGTCTATCTTATTATAACCTTTAAGAAATACGTGTCCGCCGTTGTGCACGAATCCCGTATATGAGTCACTGACCTCTGCAATTGACCTGAGTCCGCCTGTAAAGTCGTAAGCCATCATATGCCCCTGAGTGAGAACATATGCAAGTCCGCCGCTGACTGCCACATCAACAGCAGGTTCCTGAAGATCGATTATCAGAGGTTCCGAACTTCCGTCATTGAACAATGCAGCAATATATTTACGTCTGTCGTCATTGTTTATGATAACGGCTGATTGTCCGCCGCTGCTTGAGCCGCCTTTCATGTCGCCGTCATAGGGATAATAGGAGCTGATAAGTCCGCTTGAATCCACATATCCGCAGGCTTCAAAGCCCAGCACGAAAGCACCGCCGTCGAAAGCGCAGACTTCAAGTCCGACTGTATTGAGTCCCGGTGAAGTCCACAGTTCGCCATTCTGACTGAAGTCGAGGCACTGAACGCTTGTGACAAGCTTTCCGCCTTCTGCCTCAACATAGGTTATAACACAGCCCTTGCTCTCTGAAGTGAAGCTAAGGTCTGTAACACGCTCCATACACTTTCTTGAATAAACAAGTGTACCTTTTTTATCATAGACAAATATCTCGCTGCTATAGTTATCGGAAGTAGTTACAACTCCTGTATAGCCTTCTCTGCTGAGTCTTGCACAAAGGATATTGTTATCGAACTCTTTGCTGTAGATTTCAGTTTCGCTGTCCTCGACCGAAAGCTCGTTTCCGCTGCTCTCATATATGAGAGCCCGTCCGCCTGCCACACATAGTATGGAATTTGTATAGTTATGCTGGCGCTTGCGGAGAAGATTTCCTTCGGTATCATAGTACAGGGTATAGGTATCGCTGAGTACGATAATATTCTTTCCCGAAGTGCGCAGCTGATATTCTGCGCCGCTGCTTATCTCTATCGGGAAGTTTCCGTCTGCAAGCTGTCCCGAATTCACTATAGTCCTGTACTGCTCGCCTATGCCTCTGAGCTTGTTGTACCACATATCCTTAGTGAAGTACAAGCCTGCTCCGATACCGACAAGCAGCAGAAATATAAGGAATTTCAGCAGCCGTTTCCTTCTCTTTTTGCGATTCTTTATATCTACGATATCTTCTGTATCGTATTTCGGCATCAAAGTACCTCCTTCTGTTCTTTCAGCAATTCATCTGTACTGTAAAAAACACGGTTAAGGTAAAGGCCGTGAGCCATGGCAGTCCTGCCGGCCTGAAGGCGGTCTTTAGCCTCAAGGATACGTGGCATATCATCGGGAGAAAAACGCTTCTCGCTGACATCTATAAGAGTGCCTGCCATTATCCTAATCATATTATACAGAAAACCGTTGCCTTTTACAAGCATTATCACTGTATCTCCACTATTTTCTATTTTAAAAGAATAAATAGTTCTTATTGTTGTTGAAACATTTGTGCAGTCAGCACAGAATGATGAAAAATCATGAGTTCCCACAAAATACTGTGCCGCTTTTCTTGCCGCTTCGATATCGAAAGGCCGCCTGTAATGGAACTTCAGATCAGGTGCAAAGGGATCTTTCGATTCGCTGCAATGCATCTTGTATATGTATTCCTTGCCTTTGCAGTCAAATCTTGCATGGAAATCCATCGGGACTTCCTCACAGCTGAGTATCGATATATCATCGGGGAGTTCGCCGTTTACTCCACGGCAGAAACCGAGAGTGCTTATCCTGCTGTTTGTCTTTACGTTGAAGCAGAACATATTCGCATGGACTCCCGTATCCGTCCTTGAACATCCCGTAATGGAAACAGGTTCATTGAGTACCTTTGAAAGATGCTTCTCAAGAGTTCCCTGCACCGTTACCGCATTGTTCTGTATCTGAAAGCCGTGATAATTAGTTCCCCTGTAAGCTATTGTTACTTTAAGGTTTCTCATTATCCGCCTCCTCTCCCGAATATAGTATCTCTGCTGTACTTTCAGCGTCCTCGAAGAATAATTTTTCCTCCTCATCGTCAAGTGAAAATTCCACAGGCTGAGCATATGCCACAGCTTCGGAATTATCGGGGACGTACTTTTTCTTCCTGAACATATCCATAATTGCAAAGAGTATGAACAGCGCAAGTGCCGCTGCTGAACAACATAC
>CADBAC010000103.1:5574-8069 GCA_902792495.1 Ruminococcus flavefaciens
CGACTGCATAAGCTTTACTGTTTCGGCTTTCCGGCCGTCGATATAAACGCTCCAGCCCTTTTCATAGGGGATGGAAAGGAAGAGCACACCGTCCTGTTTTGCGTCAACAGTGCCGCATATCTCCGTATCGCTGAAACTGCTTATCTCCAGCTGTTCATCTGCAAGGGCATTGTAAGCATTTTCAAATGCCGCCTTGCTGAGAGCGTAAACCATCAGGCGGTAGTTGCCTGTCTTTGTGCCCGACTTCACTCCCACTTCAACAGTGGAATTCTTTCCCTCCTGAGCATTGCCCATAGGGAATACAAGAGGATAGCTTTCGATGAGCTTTCCGCTGTCGATAGTAGCACCCTCACATTTTATGGTAAGCTTGTCACAGCATCCGCCTGTGCCGCTTGCGTAGCCGTAAAGGTAAGAATCCTTCACACCGTCGAAAGTGTAGACAGACTTTGCTGTGCCGTCCTCTTTGAGAGCGTGGAAAGTGTAATTGCCGAAGCCGTTTTTCACCACTTCCACATCGCTGTGTTCAACTACACCCGCATTCTGAGCGGAGTAGATATCCTCATAGATGCCTGTTGCTCTTGACATAAGCTCATTCTGATACTCGAAAGGGTTCATGTCGGGCTTGTCAGGCATATCGATGATATCGCTGTTCATCATGAATCCGAGAGACAGCGGATAGTTGTTTTCGTACATATGAACGCCGTTTGACACATTTCTGTGTTTCAGCGCCATTTCCTCTGTGTAGAGCGGACCGTTCTTGCAGATGAAGTATTTCAGTCCGAGAAGGGAATTTGTCACGGGAGTGGAAAGGCGGTAGTAATACCTGTTTCCTGCCTCCGATGCATAAAGTCCCAGACGGCTCATAAATGTGGTAACAGAAACGTTAGCCGCCGATGAGAACTGTGAAAGGCCGTAATACCCGTAAAGTGCGCTGTCGTTGAGAGTATATGTGTTAGTCATCTCCAGACGGTAGAAAGGAGAATCGTCCTGACTGCGTATATCGGTCAGCAGAGTCTGCACTTCCGCATTCTTTGTGGGGTATTCCTTGTAATTGGTAGTAGTTACCGTTTTTACGCCTATCTGCGCATTTGCGGCAAATTCGCTTATGACCGCAGCAGTAAGGGCAAGTCCCATTACCGCTCTGCGTGAAGTATCGCCCTTGAAAGGGAACACCTTCACTGCTATGAATACAGCAATGTAAGCGCCTGTGATGAGGAGCGAACTCATCAGCGCCCCCTCGATGCTGAATCCTTCCCTGTCTGAGTACCAGTTGAGGAAGAATACCGCCGCAGGGCATATCAGCATGAATACGATGTGGTATATCTTAACACCCTTTTTCATGATGATATCCATTGCCCTGAATGCCGATGCCGCCAGTACAAAGCTGAATATGAATGCGAATCTGTAAGGTATCTGATTGGTGAAGTGGAAACCGTGGAATATGTAGTTGAGGATATTTATATTACAGCTGACCGCAATGACAGCAAGCATAAGGAGAGAGGATATCTTCTCTCTTATCTTTATGCCGAAGGAGAAAAGGAACACTCCGAAAAGTATCAGCGCCAGCATTCCGCAGGCAAAATTCGGCAGTCCCTCTACCTTTGTGGGTTCGCTGTAGGAAAGCATATTTGCGAATATGTCCTGCCATTTCTCATACACGGTTATAGTCTTCGGCATTGAGTTTCTTGCGCTGTAGGTGAGCTGAAGTCCGAAATACGCAGGCAGGAGCATAAAGCCGCCCAGAGCTATTCCCAGCACCGATGAACGTATCATAAGTCCCAGCTTGCAGAACCAGTCCTTTATGCCCTTGCATTCGATGATGCTTGCTGAAGCGAACATGAAAACCGAGAACACACAGGTAAAGTAGGCGATGTAGTAGTTGGATATCAGCGACAACGCCAGAGCGAGAGTGAATACCTTCCACTTTCCCTCACGGCATATTGCAACTATTCCCAGCATAACAAGAGGGAAAAGGGCAATGGTATCGAACCACATTACGTTCCAGTAGTAGCCGAGAGTATAACTGCTGAGGGCATACATACATGAGAAAATGCAAACCGAAAGGTCACGGCGCTTGTAGGTGTATCGCAGGAACGAACTGAAAAAAGCGCCTCCGAAGCCTATCTTTGCGCAAAGCAGGAACATCTGTGCATCTCTTGCGCCTTCATTTGTGAAGAACACGGATATCCAGTTAAGGGGACTTGCCGCATAGTAGGAGATCAGCGACAGGAAATTGGTGCCGAGACCGTTTTCCCAAGTATACAGGAACGAACCGACGCTGACCAGCCTTTCACGTACTACTCTGAAAAAGGGAAAGTACTGATGCCACAGGTCAACCACAAGCATCTGCTTTTCACCGAAAGGATGGATACCAGCCTGAGCGAAAGAATAAAGCATGATACCAAAGGGTATCAGAAAAGAGAGAATGAAGCAGAGTATACCGCTTTCATAGAATTGTTTTTTTGTTGTACTGCGGCGGACTGTGTCTGTTTTTA
>CADBAC010000104.1 GCA_902792495.1 Ruminococcus flavefaciens
TGATTAAATCAGATACAAAAATCTTTAGTCTGATAAAATCGGGCAAAAATGATATTTTTTTCTTATTTAACAAAATATTTTGCGGTCTGCTAATATTAAAGAAATTAATTAATGCTCTTTCTGACACTGTAAAAAAATGTTGATCGCTGATGTCATTTTGACGATTTGCTTTAATGTGCGAAAGCAAAAAAGACGATCACTAAGCCGTGAATATATTGACTTTGCGATATTTATATTGTATAATAGCTTTATAATAAATATATGGAGGTGTTCACTTTGAACATTAAAAATCTGACAAATAACAATCGTATGATCACAGCTTCCCTCGGCAACTTCAGCGTACTCGAATACGGCGCAGACCTCAGCTTATCTCCTGCTTCTGCTCAGACAGGCTTCTTCATGAGCAAAATGGGAGTTCGCCGCAGACAGGTCCTTATCAATATGGACGGCAAAAACTCTGCTGTTCTTCAGGCAGGCGCTATGCAGTGGATGCTGGGCAATATCGAACTTTCCACTAACGTAAAGGGTGTAGGCGACTTTATGGGCAAAATGTTCAAAGGCGCTGTTACTAAGGAATCCGCTGTAAAGCCTGAGTACAGAGGTGTGGGCACTCTCGCTCTTGAGCCTACATATAAGTATATCATCCTTCAGGATGTTGCACAGTGGGGCCAGGGTATGGTGATCGAGGACGGTATGTTTCTTGCCTGTGACGGTACTGTAAACCATAATATCGTTTCAAGAAGAAATGTTTCGTCAGCTGTTCTCGGCGGCGAGGGACTCTTCAACCTTTCACTCAGCGGAAACGGTGTAGCTGCACTGGAGAGCAACGTTCCTATGGCTGAGCTTGTTGAGATCGAGCTGAATAACGAGACTCTCAAGATCGACGGACCTCTCGCTCTGTGCTGGTCAGCTAATCTGGAATTCACAGTTGAAAAGTCAACAAGAAGCCTTATCGGTTCAGCAGTCAGCGGTGAAGGCTTTGTAAACGTTTACAGAGGTACAGGAAAGGTACTCATGAGCCCTGTTGCTCCTACAAAGTCTCTGTTTTCGGCTACAAATTCAATTGCTCCGAGACCATAACGATTTACGGATATAGCAAAAGGTGCGGTAAAAAATACCGCACCTTTTTTGGGGTTATAATTACATGGAAATTAAGATAAAATCAAATTGAAAATGAATTATACAAATTCGTCGAAATTCGGACGAACACCTGCATCGATAGAGCAGATGAGCTGAGTGTCAGTTGAGTTGATGTGTCCGTCGTTATTTACGTCGGAAGCTCTCTGAGCTTTTCTTCTGTTAGCAGGATTATTGCCAAAATACTTGTTGTAGCCCTGTGGGTTTGTGATGCACTGCTGGAGTAATACAGCGTCAGTTAAAGTTACCTTGTTATCGAGGTTTACATCGCCCTTGAGAACAGCTGTGTACTTATATGGATCCCTCTCATCGAAATAAACTCTGTATGTTCCTGTAGGATTGAGTGTACCAAGTCTGTTGTAGTATGCCTGGTATCCTTTGAAATGTCTTACCTCTCCTGCATCCCATGCCTGAATAAGGTAAGAGTCATATCTTTCGATATAGCCATTACCATCAACATCAGCAGCGATAGTGTCGATATCTTTATTCTTTGATGGATTGCCGATATACATCAGGATTCCTGCTGAATCAGCGAGAGTTATCTTGTTGTCACCGTTTACATCGCCTACCAGGTGGGTTGTATGTGTATCTGGAACCCATTCCTGATTGCTGTCTGTCCAAACTACTCTGTAGTAGAAATTATCTTTCATATAATCTACTTTTGCATTCTGATTTGGGGCCGGTGCTACATTGCTTGCTGCGCTTGCTGTAATTCCGTTCATCATTGGTACTGCACACATAATAGCTGCGGAAATTGTTGCTGTCACTTTCTTCATTATTTTTTTCATTGTTTGAATTTCCTTTCATTTTTTACGTTTTTGTTGTTCGTTTTTATATTTTGTGTAGAAGATTGGCCAATTTCTGTTGTTAATTATAACATAAAATTATCCAAATTGTAGAGTTGTTAACCTTGGTTAACGTAATATGTTTTATCAATAATAGTATAAAAATATATTATACAGCTTAAATGTGTTGCTATATCTTGATAAATCAGCATTTCAAATGAAATAAATGAGATTACATATAAATATAATAATTTTAAATAGCAGTAATATGATTTTTCTATATTACGGGAAATTTCAAGCATAATTGCTGTTCGTTCGTGAAAATGCAATTATAATAAAATCAAATAAATAATTATATTTTCTTCCTCTCATTTTGATTATTGTATACCGTGATGCTTTCTGCGTCCTCTCTGCGTATGGCTATGACCGCTCCGCATATCAGGTAAGCGGCGATTCCGCCATAAGGCCCTTTGTGCAGACATACCACACTGCCGCCTTCTATGAGTCCGAGAGAACGCAGACGGTCACGCATATCCCTTTCTGCGGCAATACTTCCGACAATGCCCTTTTCGCCCTCGCCGAGAGAGTTTAATGTGACTTCGTTATGCATTGTAGTTTCCTCCCTCTGCATTGTATGCAAAGGTCATTCTTTCGGGAACTTGTCAGAATAAACTCCTGTTCGTGTGATTATGCCCTTGCTGCTGCCGTTTATCTCAACAAAGCCGATACGTCCCACAGGCTGACCGTCGATATAAAGCCTGTCCCATAGGTCCTCGCCGTTGTAGTCGCTGTAGACTATATACCTGCTTTTCATAGCACGGCAGTCCATTTTGTCCCTGTACTCCAGCGCCTGCTGAGGAGAATAGAGAAAACGCAGATCCAGCTCGGCATAGGTATGTCTCACCAGTTTGTAGCTGAGAGTATCGGCATCCTCAAGGTCGTAGTGTCCGTATTCGCCGTTGATATCCGCCATGTGATAATTGCTTCCCAGCTTTCGGCGGTCGGCAGTAATTCCCGAGAAAAGGCATTTGCTTTCGGTGAATCTGTGTTCAACGGGAAGCAGAAACGGTGTTATCATGACCGTATTTGTTCCACGTATATAGGGATAAGTGCCCGCAAGCTTATAGGAAAGCGAAGCTACTGCGTCCCACATAGCGGTATTCTGCTTTACGTAGATGTAGTTGCTCGTGTCTGCGTTATTCTCATGCTCAACGTAGGGGAGAGTGCAGAAGCTGTCCATCAGGCTGTTGAGGGAAACTCCCATTTTCAGCCCCGGCTCTATCTGATTGCGGCATAGCTGTGAGGTGAATCCGCTTGATGTGAGATATACTTTTTGTACCTTTCCGCTTTTGCGCAGGTCAAGGGTCTCAATACAGCCGTGATGGATAAGGCTGCCGTTTACGTAAAGTTTAGCTTCAGCATATTCATCTGTATCGGCTATATCGGCGATAAAAGCCGCAGACAGCTTTGTGTAGGGGAGATAAGCATCCTTTCTGAATGAGAATGAGAGTATATCTGCGGCTGTTGATGTGCTGAGGTCACGCCTGACAAGGATAAGCTGTGTCATTCCTGTATCACCTCTGCTTCGCTGTAAGTGATAAGTGTAAGGGAGACCTCCGTCCAGTCACGGCAGCTGTCGGTAAGTTCGTATTTCTGCAATATGCAGCCTGTGAAGCGTATCCCTCTGTACGTGATAGTGTAGGCCTGACCGCCTGACATGGGTGAACTTATATCGGTAAGGAAGCGTAGGGGACGGGTCTCATCGTATATCCTGCCTGAGAAAACAAGCCTTGCCGCTCTCAGTCCCGATGAGGTAATAACGCTTTCGCCGTCTACGGTAGTTTCTTCGTTTACGGCTCTGACAGCGGAGACTCTGAAGCTGTCGCAGTATACCGTACATCCCCCCACTGTAACAGGCATTGCTTCACGGGAAGTAATTTCAGTTACGGTGCTCATACTGTGCTCCTCTCCATTTTGCTCATGCCCGTTGCTTCAAACTTTACTGTCATGACAAGGCGCTGGATGTTGCTGTCGTATCTGACAGCCATTTTTCTTACAGTGCAGTTCATATCCGCCATATCCATAATGACAGGCTCGATATTGTTGCAGTAGTAGTTGTAAAGTTCGACCATTGACATATCTCTCTTTGCGGTGGTATTTACTTCTATTTCCGTTTTGAAAGGAAGATATACCGTGAACTGTGAATATATGGACGGAGCGGTCTCGAAAGCGCCTATGCCCACAACAGTGAATAACTCTCCCTTTTTCTCAACGGGATAAGCGTCGAATGCGCTGTAAACATTCTCAACTTCCTTTTCTGTGAATTTGCTTACAATGCTGTCAAGGATATCTTTAAGCATGAGTTATA
This sequence comes from Ruminococcus flavefaciens, assembly GCA_902792495.1. Lineage (GTDB taxonomy): Bacteria > Bacillota > Clostridia > Oscillospirales > Ruminococcaceae > Ruminococcus > Ruminococcus flavefaciens_Z. The sequence continues at coordinate 4,291 of CADBAC010000104.1, forward strand.
CCTCCTCTCCCTTTCCGAAAGCCATGAATACGAAATCTGTTGTGATGATAAGGTCATTGCAGAGGCCGAGATAGTCCCTGAACATCTTTTCGGCATAGTTAAGGGAAATATCGTGTTCCGCCTTTGACATTTTTCCTGCAAATGTTATCTCGGACCTGTCCTGGGCGCAGAGTATCTGACGGTATCTGTAATTGGCAAGAGCGGCACTGAGATAGCAAAGCCTTATATCTGTGTGGTCGGCATCGGGCTTGAGCATTCTTTCGACTTCTTCTACAGACATTTCAATTACAGGATCGTATTCCGGGGAAGTATGGCAGTCGAATCCCGAAAAGAGCTTGAACAGAAGCTTGACTACCTGTAGATTCATGTTGACCTCCTATCTCATGGAAAAGCCCGAAGCTTCGTCGTTTGCGGTATCGCAGGCAAGCTGTATCTCAACTCCGCCCCTGCACCTTGCCTCCAAGCTTTTCTTGAAAGCGATAAGCTGAGATGTGGACATATTCTTAGCCGAAAGGGAAGCCATATCAGCTGCGTCACGGCCGCCTGCGAAGTATGCACATCTGCGTATGTCACGGCGGAGTTCGTCGTCAGCCGCAATGATATCGGCTTCATGGGCTGAGTAAACTCTCTCGCTGTCGGTGAAGCGCTTGGTGACACCTGCGTTTACCTGAGCGGGAACAGCTACGAAGCTCCATTCATAGGCATCGGTGATATCGTCAAGGATGGTGTGGCAAACCTTGCCGCTGTAGGTGATACCCTTTCTGTGAGAGCAGTTATCGGCATCACAGCCGCATACCGAGCAGATACGCTTTGCCGCCGAGCAGGAAATGCTGACTTCTTTCTTGATACCGCCGTCAATTTCGGCTATGAGGTTCTTGTTATCATCGGTGCGTACCATGTAGGCTTCAGCCTTCAGATACTTGTAGGGGCGGCCGTCGGAAGTGGTCTTGGTGTCGTCGGTCACGACCTCAGTGCCGAAGATACGTGCATTCTGATTGGCTGAGCTTGGGTCGTGGTCGAAAATGCCCGTCCTGCCGATGAAGCTTTCACTGAGGGTAACAAGTGCGTTATCGGAAAAGCGTTCAAGGTCACGGTCTATTTCGTTGTCGCAGAGTATCACCGAGAAGGTATAGACTTCGTCTTCGGTGAGCGGTCTGCGAGTGAATTTGTTAATCTTGTCAAGGGTTTCCTGTGTCATGTGAAGACCTCCTTTTTTATAAAAAAGNNGCAAAGCCCTCCCTGAAAAGTAGTAAAGCGAGCGAAGCTATGCTTTACGGCTCTTTATCAAGTTGTTATCTCGGCTTGACCGACGGTATTATTTTTCGCCGCTTTTTTTATTATCAGCTTCCGATAGTAAGCACCTTTACAGCGTCCGCTGCGATCTTCTTGAAGCCGCAGGTGATGGATACCGTGATCTGATCCAGCTGACGGTCGATAAGCTTGTCTGTCTCCATAACAAGGTCTGTGCTTGTGATGAATTCCAGTGCGAATCTGCGGTCGATACCGATGATGGTATTGCTGTCAGCCGCCGCAGACTTGATAAGCTCCGCACCGAATGGGAGAATAAGCTTGCCCTCGGAATAAGAACAGGTCTCGGCGATCTGATCCATAGCTGCGATCTTAGCCGCAAGATCAGGGGGAGCGATAACTGTTGTCATGTCGAAGCAGTCGAATTTGCCGTAAAGCTCGGCAAGCTTTGCATAGGTGAGTTCATTTCCCGAGATGGAAGCCGCACCTGTTTTAAGCACGGTGAAAGCCTCCTTAGCCACGGATACAGCCAGCTTTACACCGATACTTCTCAGCATAACGCCGAACACATCAAGTCTCTGCTGACGTACCGCCTCATATGAAGCGCTGATAAGTCTGCCGTACTTGCCAAGCGTGATACCGACAGTATCCTCTGTGACTGTAGCCGCAGGAAGTTCAACGCCCTGATCGGTAGTCGTGTATTCATCGTCATCGTCAAGGACACAGCCCAGATACTTGCTGCTGCAATTGATAGTCTTAGCGGCGCAAACTGATGAGATGACAGTTTCGTCAAAGCCCTTGCGGATGCATCTTGTTACGAATTCGGGAAAGAGAACGGCTGTCTCGGTAGATGAGAAGAACTTCTCCACACGGTCGCAGTCCTGACCGCTTACACGGATGTTGAAGCGCTTGAGCTGTCTCTCGAATGCGTCAAGCTTTTCGAGGGGAGTTCCGCAGTATGCGGATGAAGGATCAAGCTCCTCAAGTGCAGCAGTGAATGACTTGCCGCTGAGATTGTACATACCCTTTTCAAGTCTGATATCGTTATACATAAGTTACCTCCAATTTTTCTCAGACAGATCATCTGTCCATATTATTTTCAGATTTCTCATCGGGCGACGGAACGTCGCTCCTGCATTTCTGCTTTCTGATTTCTAAGCTCTATCTCATGAGCCTGAGCATTTTTCAGACGAGCCTCTGCAAGAGCAGATTCGTCCTGAAGATTGATGTTGTCCCACTCCACACGGCAGCTGCATTCCGCACCCACCGAGCAGAGATAGGCATTGCCGATGTCGCATATGACAGGTGTGAGCAGACGACGGTAATATTCCAGTTCTGATGTGAGGATATCCGCCTGCTGAGCCGACATTCTCTCTGTACTGCTCCAGCTGAGACCCAGCAGGAAAGGCGGTATGGAAAGCTTTGCCACCAGCTGTTCAAGAAGCTGACGGACGGGCACATTGGTGTCGAAAAGCTGGTTTTCAGCGCCTATTACCTTGATATCCACATCGCCTACAGCCACGAAGTCCTTGACCTGACCGTACTTTGCCGAGTTCATGCCGTCAGCCCATTCTCTTGCTATCTGCTGAGCCCTTTCACGGGTATAGACCATATCTCCCGTGTCGCCTGTCGGCTTGTAGGTCACAGCGTATCTTACATTGCCTGCACGGTCAAAGTTCTGACCGATACATTCGTATATCCTGAGGAGAATGCTGCTGAGTGCAGGAAGTCCACGGAGGACTGAATGTCCGCCTGTAAGTGAAGCGTAGAGTATATTTTCGGGGCGCTCCAGAGTTTTTGACGTACCGTCGGGGAGTATCAGTGAATAGCGTCTTGCAAAGGGATCGTTTCCGCTTGTGATGCGCAGCCTTGAAACATCGCCTTCCCACAGACCTGCGATCTTCTGTTCTTCGGGATCAGCGGCTATCTCTCCCACAGCACTGCCGTAAGTGAGAAGGCTGTCGAGGAAGTTATCCACGAAAGTGCCGATGGAGCGCCCTGAGATACCGACAGGAACATTTTCAAGGAAGCGGTCAAGGTCATCCTGATAAGCCTCATCGGAGCATACAACTCTGAAACCGCCTGTCAGACGGATTATCTTCATTACAGCCGCATCTATGATAGGAACGGCGAAACGAAGCCTGTCGTACAATTCCTTTTCATACGGTTCGATAGCGGCAGGGAGCAGATTTTCTCCGCACTGACTGCGCTGTGCCGATATGAGCTGAGGAGTTACAGCCTTGTCTTTTTTCTTTCTGAACAGCACATTTTCCCTCCTTTCATCTTGATACGGAGAGAGCGAAGAAGCCGCCGTCTCCGTCATTTTTCAGCATATCCGCCACAAAGTAGCGCATATCGTCCATGGCATGGTCGTTTTCCTTTATGGGAGCGTCCGTGCCTGTTTTTTCGTTCCAGCTGTAAAGATGGAACTCACGTATGATGTCCCTGCATGACTCATGGAATCTCAGCCTGTTTTCGCTGAGGGCAGAGCTCACGTTTCTTATTCCCGTGATAACGTCGTTGTCAGCCTTTACCACTCTGAATCTTCCGTGTCTGCGGATACACTCGATGAAGCTTGCAGCAGAGGGATCGACAATGACCCTGCTTATCTCCCTGCCGCCTGCAAGCCTTTCCAGAGCGGTGTAATGCTCTTCATCCGTCCGTGAAACTCCTTCCCTCTTTGATGAGTAGTAGTACTCGCTTAGCCTGTACCATACTCCGCCGCTGAGTCCCCATAAGCCGAAGGAACTCGGGTTGACGGTGCCGTAATCGCAGGAGATGACGAATCTCTCACATTCCACATCTCCGCTGTATACGTGCTTTTTCTCGCTGAACATGGGATATACCACGCCTTGTGAAGCAGTCCATTTCCCCAGCACGAAGCGGTCGTAGAATGCTCCTGAGTAAAGCCTTTGGTAGCGTTGTTTCAGTGCATCCGACAGTGAAGGATTGTCGTCCATAGTGAAATGGATGTAGAGAGCGTGTTTCTCCTCTGCCTTCTTTATCCACTCGGTGTAGAACCAGTGAGCGGGATTGTCGGGGTTGCAGTTGAACCACATTTTCGAGCCGCTGACCGAACATCGTGCCAGAGCCTGTTCAACGAATGAGCGTGGCATAAGTGCGGCTTCATCGAGGAAAACTCCCGAGAGAGTCATGCCCTGTATCAGCGCCGCCGAGCCCTCGTCTCTGCCTCCGAAAAGGTAGAAACGGTTGGTGTGTCCGAGAAAGGTAAGGTCGATGTAGCTTCTGCTCACCTTTTCGATGCAGGTGAAGCCGTAGTCCCTGAGCATGGGCAGCAGGGGAGTTATCACGTTTCTGCGGAGAGATGTTACTGTTTTGCCGCAGATGGCGAATGCTCCGCCGTCAAAGCTTGCCGAAGCCCAGAGTACGAATCCCAGCGACATGGACAAGGTCTTGCCGCTTCTTACAGCGCCGTCGCATATAATCGCGTCGCGGCTGTAGTGC
>CADBAC010000105.1 GCA_902792495.1 Ruminococcus flavefaciens
CATCCCTCCTTTCTGATTGGATTAAGTTGTCTTTTTCGTTTTGCTTTTTAGCCTGCCGAGAACAAGCATAATAGCAAGGGAAGTCCAGACTGCTGACAGTACATAAAAATATCTGTTTATGTTCAGATAATGCAATGCCGCAGCGGACATTTCTTCGGCAAGAAGTATCAGCAGTGCCTTTCTTCTGTATTTCTCGCATTCTGCTGATGAGAGCGGCTTGTTTTCGCTGCCGACAGGTGACATAAAAGTTATAGTCAGCACCGACAAGGCTGTAAGGACATATATGATCATCCCGATTTTTGCTGCATATGATACCATGACAAGTGCGCCCGAAAGAAGCAGAAGTGAGAATACACAGCATCTTTGCGGTGTGCTTGCATGAAAACCTCCTGCATATATCCTGAGAGCTATGTATGCAGCCGTAAATAAAACTGTTTCCGCAAGCATCCCCGTAATGATGCCTGTAAGCGCAAACAGCGAAATATTGAAGATCGTATTCAGGATATAGGAAAGTCCCCATACATACACGGTTTTCCTGCTCTCATCTGCCATACCGTGTCTTATCATGGCGGACACAGTTCTTTCAGACACTTTTCCGAACATTATTTTTTCCTCTCTTCAGTTAATTCGATCGATCTTATTGCTGAGAAATGACCAATGCCCATGAACCAATAATAACATATTCCACTTAAAACAACGCTGTTATGGTATAAAATGCCTGCTTTAACGGTACAGGATGCAGCTTGCATCAATCTGCGCTGTCGTACATTACTACCGTAGTCCTGTAGCGTTCGCCGTCACGGGAACAGCTGAGTTTACCGTTATATTTCTGAAGTGCATTTTTAACGCTGAGAAGTCCTATCCCATGTTCCTGTCCGTCGTCTTTTCGTCTGAATGAAGGGTCAAATGAATTCTCGATGTCTATCCTTATTATGCCCTTGCTGTATATCATCGAAATATCAAGAATACGCTCCGTGGTATTTTTCAGCGCATAGACCGCATTGTCCATAAGATTGCCGAGAATTATGGTTATGTCAAATGATGAGATATTCAGAACAGGCGGTATATCGGCTTTATAGCTGATGGCTGTTCCTGCTTCCGAAGCAAGAGTCAGTTCATAATTCATCAGGCAGTCGATATCATAATTGCCTGTATGTGAGAATCCCTTGCTTTCCGTCATCGCCCCCTGAAGTTCACAGAGATAATCCTGAAGCGGCTTATTGCTGCAATGACACGACAATTCTCTTATCTTATTCAGATGTTTGCGGAAATCGTGCCTGAGATAGCGCATTTTCTCCTGAGATTCGCTCATGACCGTAAGCTGATCCTTGTAGTAGCTGTTAAGTGTCTCAATGATCTTCAGCCTGTTGATAGTCTCCCACTGAGTCTGTTCGTTGTTATAGATATAGAAGTTCAGGAAATTGATACAAAGCAGAACTATCACTATGAGGTGATCGTGCTTTGAACTGTCATTCACCGTAAGAAGTCCGATAATGATAGTACCTGCTGCGGTGAATATCAGGAACCATGAATACTTCGAGCGGAACGGCAGTTCAGACCTGTTGCAGGTATAGTGTCTGAAAAGAGAGGATAATATCAGTACCATTATCCCCTGTAAAAGTCCGCTTTCTGATATAACATGACTGCCTGCAAAAGTCACTGCTGCCCAGTCAGTGAACATACATACAGCACATGACGAAACTGCACCGAAAAACTTCTTCATAACATAGTTTTCGTATTGAAGTGATATCAGAAGCGGTGATATGATATTCAGTGCGATGTTCAGCAGAGGTTCCCCTGCTGTCAGCCATGCCGCTGTACTGATGAAAAAGTATACTGCATATGTTAGTATTTTTATACTGTCTCTGAGTTTTGATCTGCCCAGAAAAGAATCGAGAAATATGTATATTGCATAAACGTGAATTATATTGGACGTGATATAAAGCAGTTTATTCATGATCTCTGCCTCAGATGCCTGCAAGCCTGTCACGCACATAACTCTGACATCCACGGCTGATATAAAGTCCGGAATCGTCGCTCAGCCGGACTACTTTTGCAGTTGCGTCTATGATGTGATCGATATTCACATACAATCCACGGGATATGCATATGAAGTGTTCCTTGTCGTCACGGATAATATCGGAGATCTTGCCGTATGACGAGAATATACCTCTTTTGGTATGGAATATAGCTTTCTTTCTGTCGCTTTCCAGATACAGCACTTCACTGCTGCGTATCCTGTGCCTGATATTATCGAGGGTATATTCAAGAAAAGTATCGGAACATCCGTAATAATCCATATAGGAAAGCATACATCTGCGGAACTCCTCTTCCTTGATAGGCTTAATCAGGAATTCGATGGGACGTATGCGAAATAGTTCCATTGCGTGATTTTCAACAGATGATATGAATACTATCTGTGTTTCGTAATTCTTCATCTTTCTTCTCAGCATAGTGCCGAATTCGGTACCGTTCATGCCTGAGAATTCGATATCCAGGAATATAAGGTCAAACCTGCTGCCTTTATTTATCTTTTCAGCAAGTTCCTCGCAAGAGGCAAAATATTCTGCCTGGATATCATAATCATACTTCATTTCAAATCTGCTGAGGTATAACAGCAGTTTTTCGTGAATTGACAGATCATCGTCTGCCACAGCTATTCTGATCATTTTTTCCTCCAAAATAAATAATTTCCATTTCTCTCATTCACCTTTTCTCATCTCAATAACTGCATTATATCAGACAAAAACATTAAAATCAATAGCTGTTTAAATCATTTTACGGTATAGACATATTTATTAGCGAAAGCCAAACATTGATTGTTGAATAATAACGCATACAAATAGTGTAATTTGTCAGTTTTTGTCGAAAACGATCACTACATCCACCGTGATCGTTTCCGTTTCAGTTTCTGATGATACCGTTGCGCATCGTTTTTCTCTGGCATTATGTATAAATGAATATTTAATTATTTGTAGGATCATACAATTACTGACTTGTTCACAGCTTATTATTTGAATTTTTTGATGAGATGTGTTATAATGTAATAGATAAAGTTTTATTCATCAGACAGAAATATAAAGGAGAGGGTAACTGATGAACTGCAATAAATTATACAAAAGACTGGTTTCAGCAGTGATACCATTCACACTTGCTTTAAGCGCCGCAGAAATGTACTGTCCTTCTGCCGCTGCCGCAGAAGTATCCAATGACAACATTGACGCATCGCTTTCACTGAGTACAGTCGGCCGTGGAAATATTCTCGGCGACCTGAAAATCAAAAACAACAATGACTTCGATATAGATAATATCGATATTTCATTTACATTCCCCGAGGGATATGATCAGGGTTCCGCCAAGGTCTTTCCCGATAAGACCGAACTTATAAAAAGCGGTGAGGAATTCTCTTTTCAGGCTGAATTTGAAAAAATAATCGAAGACACAGGACAGACCTGGGGACCAAGTTACGGTTCCGCCGGAAACAGATCCCTGAGAAGCAGTATGGCAGGTTCAAGAGTTTCATCCGAATATGATGAAGGCGGCTCATACCTTCTCAGCGAACAGAGAAAACGTAATGCCGATGCTGCTGCGGCTGCCGCTGCACAGAATTCCTAAAACAGTTCCGACAAGTCCGATAAATCAAAGAATTCTTCGGGAACTCCTTCAACAGGCGATAATTTTCCGCTGAAGACTCTTGCGGCTGTTATGGCTGCGTCAGGCGGCGGTATCGCTTTATGTATCAAAACCAAAAACGGCAGAAAAGTCATGGCTCTTGTTGTCTGCACTGCTGTATGCGGAACAGCTGCTGCTCCTCGTATAAATGCTTACGCTGACGAGGAAGAAACCACCGCACAGACCGAGACCACAACAAATGAGCCTCAGTATGAAGTTCACACCTTTGAGATAGAGGAAAAGATCAATGTTGACAATGCAGACCGCATAGTCAAAGTGACTCTTACTTACAACTATCCCACAGGTGAACAGACTACCACAGGTGAAGTTTTCGATGTATACGAATCCATCCTTGATGACAAAACAGGCACTTACTACCTTTTCAGCAAGCTTCCTGCTATCGGAGGTTCACTCAGTAAATTCCGCAGCCTCAGCGGAGTTTCGTATACGATAACCGATAAAAACGAAAACGAGCTTATGAGCGGTGAGCTTGAGGCTGAGGAAAGCTGGTCCATCAAAGATCCCGGATTTGTTGTGGGCGAGAATACGCTTACACTTTCTATGGAATTTGAAGACGGTTCTACCGAAGAAGAAACTATAAAGATCAATAATCTCTGCCCTGAGAATATGGAGTCTATCGATGCTGACAAGGAAGACTCCGACGAGGACGGTATCCTTAACTTTATCGAGGATATCTACCACACCGACAAAGACAATGCCGATACTGACGGCGATGGTCTCTCAGACGGCGATGAGATCAATATTCTCGGCACCGATCCGCTGAAAAAGGATTCCGATGATAACGAAAAGGACGATAACGAAGAAGATGCTGATAATGACGGCATCTCCAATTACGATGAAATATACGTTCACTTCACAAGCCCTGTTTCAGCAGATACTGACGGCGACGGAATATCCGACTCCGACGAGATAAACAAGTACAAGACCTCCCCTGTCAGCGTTGATACCGACGGCGATAAGGCAAGCGATGCATGGGAGATAAAAAATAAACTCGACCCGCTGAAGGCTGATGAGGATTTCGGTGATCTCATTCCCGATGAAAGCATAGTAAAATGCGATGACGAGGATGTGAAGATATTCCCTGTTATCGATGAAATGTGCCTTAATGAGAACCTCACGGGATATATGGGCATCGAGCCTTTCCGTGTACAGCTTGATGACGAGAAAAAGGCAAAGATAACCATTCCGCTCGAAGAACTGAACGTTCCAAAGGAAAAGGTCCCTGCTCTGTATTTCTACGATGCTGCTGCAAAGAAGCTTGTTGAGACCGAACTCACACTCAACAGAGAAGACAGCGACGAAGAATACAGAAAGCCTGTCAGCTCGGAAACCGAGATCTCAAGAAGCGGAATATACATCCTTCTCGATAAGCACTGCTTCTGCGAGGATGCTGTTCAGCCCATAGAAAAAGATGAAAAGGAAACCGAGGAGAAGAATGACAAGGAAAGCACGGACAAGAAAAATGAAACTGTCGAGATATTCCTTGTGACCGACAGCAAGGAAGAAAACAGCGACAAGGACGAAAATTCCGAATATTCCGAAAAGTCCGAAACTTCTCCGTCAGGACTTACAGTTAAAACCTACACAGGACGTCTTAACAATAAGCGCCCTGCGGCTATCGTAAAGTTTACCGCAATAAAGGATAAACCGTCAGCTGCAAAGGAAACGCACGAATAATCAAGGCAACACCGCACAAAGCTTGTGCTGAAGATGCGCCGACAGATTTTTTCGTCAGATTGTATAGAAATGCCGCAGGCATACTATCGTATGTCAAGGGATTTCTGTGCAAGATGACGGAAAATATGTCCGCAGATT
>CADBAC010000106.1 GCA_902792495.1 Ruminococcus flavefaciens
CAGAATAAAGAACTTCACAGAGACTACTGGAAATACACGGTGCCGCTGCTGATAAACCAGATAGGCTGGGGAGGCGGTGTGACGATGTACTCGGTAATTATGGGACATCTCGGCACTGACGCAACAGCAGCAAATTCCATAGCAAGCATAGTCCGCTGTATCATAGCAAGTCTCTGCTGGGGAATAGCAACAGGTGTGGGGATCATCATAGGCGGTATGCTGGGACGCAATGAACTGGAAAAGGCAAAAAAAGCAGGCGGAAGCTTCGTGCGCTTCTCGCTTATAATAGGTGCGGCATCGGGACTTGTTATACTTGCCCTGACTCCGCTTGTGCTGAATGTGATACATCTTCAGCCGCAGGCACAGCATTATCTGAAGTATATGATGTTTCTGGCGGCATACTACATCATAGGCAATTCACTGAATTCAACAGTTATATCGGGAATATTCCCTGCCGGCGGAGATACACGCTTCGGCATGGTCTGCGATGTTATAACGCTTTGGTGCGTGGTCGTGCCTATGGGACTAATAGGTGCATTCGTGCTGAAACTTCCCGTAATAGCAGTAGCGTTCATCCTTACACTGGACGAATTCGTTAAAATACCTGCTGTATATCACCACTATATGAAGTATAAATGGGTGAAGAACATAACAAAAGAATAACCTACAGAAAAAAGGCGGTTCAGAGAAAAACTCTCTGAACCGCCTTTCGGTATAGAATTATTTGAAGGTGAGGTATTCGCTTTTAACGTAGCCGTATTTGTCGCCGTAGTTTACGTAACTCCAGCCGTCATAGCTGCTGTAAACGACTACTTCTGTGCCGTTGGGGATAGTGTCAAGAATGGATGAACTTGTGGAATCCGAGCTTCTAAGATTAAGTCCGCCGTTTGCCTTTATGACTGCGTAGGAAACTGTGAGACCCTGATAAACGTCATGAGATGGGTACAGGTCACTGCTGAGATAAGCGGTATTGACATAGCCGTATTTACCGCCGTAGTAAACGATTCCCCATGAGCCTTCCGAGCCGTAGTATCCGACTATCGTATCCTTCGGGATGCTTCCGATTATGGAAGCGGATGTGGAAGGTGATGAGCGCATATTGAGGTCAGTGGACTTGGTAGCAACTCGCATATCGCAGAGATAGCTTCCTACAAATACTGTTTTTGCCGGCTCCTTTACCACTTCTACAGATACGACCACACTGGTCTGTACTTCTGCCGTAGTAGTTTCGGGAGGAGCAGTAGTTACTTCCGTTTGTTCAGCGGCAGGTGCGGCTTCTGTAGGAGGTTCTGTTGCGGGCGCTTCGGTCTCGGCGGCAGTTGTCTGTAATTCGGCAGAGAGCATGGGTTCGTTATTATCTGTTTTGTTTTTGCTCTTGCCGAAGAGGTATCCTCCGATAAGACATATTGCCACAAGCAGAAGAACGATTATCGTAACAAGTATCGGGATAACGGGTGATTTACGTGCGGCCTCGGGAGTCCTTGTCCTGTTGTCAGAGTAATATGGCGGCTGCGGCTGATTTCCCCACTGAGGAGGTGCACCGTTGCCATTGTTGTAGAACTGGTTATTATTCTGGTCATAATTGTTATTCATAACTACCCACCCTTCTGTCAGGAGTTGACAATAATAAAGTATTTGCTATGTTATTATTATACATTAAGTTTTGCAAAATGTCAAGAGAAAATAGCAAATATACATAAAGTTTATTGTGAATAAGTATATACAATATGATGTCTTATCCGGATATTGTCAACTTATATAAGCTGAAAGGTTGACAATTAGTGCGACAGGTGATATAATGGTAAAGCGAAAGGAAGTGACCGTTATCAAAAATTCGATCAGAACAAAGGACATGATACTCACTGCGCTGTTTACAGCGCTTATCACCGCAGGCGCATATATAAGGATACCCGTTCCCGTCTGCCCGTTCACATTGCAGTTCCTGTTCACCACTCTTGCAGGCGTACTTCTTGGAAGCCGCAAAGGGGCGGCGGCTGTGGGGATCTACGTGATACTGGGACTTGCAGGTCTTCCCATATTCACAAGCGGCGGCGGTATCGGCTACGTGTTTCAGCCTACATTCGGATATTTGCTGGGATTTATAGCAGGGGCATTCATCACAGGTGCCATAACTCACAGCGGCCCTGTCACATTCAGAAGACTCCTCACCGCCTGCTTTGCAGGACTTTTCACAGTGTACGCTATGGGAATGCTGTATTACTGGCTTATCAGCCGTTTCTGTCTTGGTCAGCCCATCGGACTGTGGAGTCTTTTCCTGTACTGTTTCCTGCTGGCAGTTCCGGGGGATATATGTCTGTGCATTCTTTCGGCAGTTCTCGGAAAGAGACTTCTTCCAGTAATTAAATTGAAGGAGGTTTGAATATGGATATTATAAAACTTGCAGAGGATATTATCGGCGGCTATCGGATAAAGCGCAGTGACGACACGGGATTTTTCATCACTGCCGATCTTGAACAGCTTTGCAGTGGTGCTGATATGATAAGAAAGCACTTCAAAGGCGACCATGTTGACCTTTGCAGCATAATAAACGGAAGAAGCGGAAAATGTTCGGAAAACTGCAAATTCTGCGCACAGTCCGCACATCACTGCACAGGGATAGAGGAGTATCCTTTCCTTGACGAGGAGAAGATACTTGCGGAGTGCCTGCACAACGAGGAAAGGGGAGTTCACCGCTTTTCCATCGTCACAGCAGGAAGAACTCTCAGCGATGAGGACTTTGAAAAGGCGGTATCGGCATATAAGCTGCTGGACAGCGGGAGCAAAATGGAACTTTGCGCCTCTCACGGACTTCTTACTCAGGAGCAGTTCAACAGGCTTCACAGTGCGGGAGTAAGGCGGTATCACGCCAATATCGAGACTTCACGGAGGAATTTTCCGAATATATGCACTACTCACACATATGAGGACAAGCTTGAATGTATCCGCCGTGCGCAGAAAGCAGGCTTCGAGGTCTGTTCCGGCGGTATAATCGGAATGGGCGAGAACTGGGAAGACAGGATAGATATGGCGGTAAGTCTCTCTGAACTTGGTGTGAAGTCCATACCGATAAATGCTCTCATGCCCATAAAGGGAACTCCTCTTGAAAACACGGAGCGCATTACAGCGGAGGATATACTGCGGACCGTAGCCATCTTCCGATATATAGTCCCCGAAGCTGATATAAGACTGGCGGCAGGAAGAAATCTCATGGAAAACTGCGGCGCAAAGGCATTTCTTTCGGGAGCGGATGCAACTATCACAGGCGATATGCTGACCACATCGGGCAATGACATACAAGGCGACGTTGAAATGCTTCACAGCATGGGCTTTTCAACGGAAAGGAGACAGAAATGAGTATATTCATAACAGGCACGGGAACCGACATCGGCAAGACCTACGTGACGGCTTTGCTGGTGAAAAAGCTTCATGAGGCAGGACGCAAGGTTGCTTACTATAAAGCAGCAATGAGCGGAAATGACCGTGGTGACGACGGAAGACTTATCCCGGGGGATGCTTCATTTGTAAAGGCGATTTCGGGCATATCACAGCCGACGGAGTCAATGTGTCCCTATGTCTATGAGAAAGCCTATTCTCCTCATCTTGCTTCAAGGATAGAGGGAGACCCTGTTGAAATGCGGACAGTTGCTGAAAATTACAAGAAGCTGTGTCAGGAGTATGACACCATTGTCTGCGAGGGAAGCGGAGGCATAATCTGTCCCATACGCTATGATGAGAAGATCATCATGCTGGAGGATATCATAAAGGCACTGGAACTTCCTTGTCTCATCGTGGCTGATGCAGGTCTGGGAACTATCAACAATACCGTGCTGACTGTTGAATACATGAGGTCTCACGGACTTGAAGTCAGGGGAATAATTCTGAACAATTACCACAAGGGCGATGTAATGGAGGAGGATAACAGGCTTATGTGCGAGAAGTTCACAGGTCTGCCCGTTATCGCCTGCGTCGGAAAAAATGACACTGATATCGGCATTGACACCGATACGCTTATCAATATATGCAGTCAGGGAGGTAAAGCATGATCTGGTATCCTTACGCACAAATGAAAACTCTTGACGCTCCTATAAAGATAGACCATGCAAAGGGCGTTCATCTTTACACCGAGGACGGTCATGATCTTATCGACTCAGTATCCTCATGGTGGAGTGTGATACACGGTTACAACCATCCCGAGATAAATGCGGCCATAAGCGGACAGCTTGAAAAGTTCGCCCATGTTATGATGGGCGGCCTGACTCATGAACCTGTACAGAAGCTTTCCGACAAGCTTGCACAGTGGCTTCCCGGGGATCTTGACTACTGCTTTTTCTCGGATTCGGGAAGCGTTGCTGTTGAAGTTGCGCTGAAAATGGCGCTTCAGTTCAACACTAACCGTGGTTCAGACCGTAATATGATACTTGCCCTTGAACACGCTTATCACGGCGACACATTCAAGGCAATGGAAGTCGGCGACGATGAGGACTATCACTTCGCTTTCGGCAACTCAAACGAAAAGAAAAGGGGAGTAGTTCATATCCCTACGGAGATACCTGCACTTGAAAAAGCCTTTGCAGGGTACGGAGATCGCCTGACCTGTTTCATTGTTGAACCGCTTTTACAGGGCGCAGGCGGAATGAGAATGTACGATGTAAGCTTCCTTAAAAGGGCGAGACAGCTTTGCGATGAATATGACGTGCTGTTCATCTTTGACGAAGTTGCAACAGGTTTCGGACGTACAGGCAACCGCTTTGTGGCTGATCTTGTACTGCCTGATATCCTTGTGCTTGGAAAAGCGCTGACAGGCGGATATATCGGCCACGCTGTCACAGTTGCAAATAAAAGAGTGTGGGACGGCTTTATGAGTGATGATCCCACTCACGCCTTCATGCACGGACCTACTTTTATGGGAAATGCCCTTGCCTGCTGTGCCGCACTGAAGTCCATCGAACTGTTTGAACGTGAGGACTATTTGTCGAAGATACGCAGGATAGAGGAGATAACACGCCGTGAGATGGAAGGTTTCAGCGATCCACGTATAAAGGAAGTAAGGATAATGGGCGGATGCGTCTGCATTGAGGTATACGACGGAAAGGTCCTTGACGGATTCAGAAAATTCGCATATGACCGAGGAGTTTTCAGCAGAACGTTCCTGAAATATATGTATGCCATGGTGCCATACGTCATCAGCGAGTCGGAACTTGTAACTATTCTTGATGTGATGAAAGAATGGTTCAGGTCATGATGTAAAAATACCATAGTGCCAATGATACGGCACTATGGTTTTTTCTGCTTAAACTGCGGTTGTTAACTGCTGTTCTTATAAAGAAGTTTTGTATGTATTATTGAGGTAGACTATTTGAAGAAGGATTTTCTCAAATCTGTTTCCCAAGACTATTAATTTTTCCCCTGAGAGGGCGCTCACAGTAATACTACTGGTTTTCACATCTTTCGTGGAGCGCCCTCTCAGG
>CADBAC010000107.1 GCA_902792495.1 Ruminococcus flavefaciens
GTTGATGTAAGCCCATGTGTCGTACCAGTAGTCGTCGAGAAGTGTCTGCTCTGTGAAGTCCTTGTCGAACCATGTCTGAGCGTAAACTGACGGGCCGTAGTCATGAGGTGAATAAACTATCTGTGAAGTTCCCTGCTTTGGCTTTATGGGATAATCCCTTGCTCCACGGAAGTTGCCGCCCCACCATGCACCGATATAAGGTGAATCTGTGAGAGAATCAGGCATACCCCAGTAGTCGGATGTTCCAGGTCTCTTGAGCGACTGCTCAACGCCTTCAACGAGGATAAGAGCATTAGGGTTTACGTCGAGGATAGCCTCAGCACACTTTGTAGCAGCGTATGCCCAGTTGTTCTCGTCAGTTGAGCCGTCCCACTTAGCTGCCAGATCGCCTTCCTGACCCTTGCCGTGAGGCTCGTTCTTCAGGTCGTAAGCGAGGAGAGTATCGTCGTTCTTGTACTTGTCAGCAAGCCATACCAGCGAATCTATCCATACATCGGTAGTAACGCCTGCCTTGCCGTACCACAGGTTATAGTTGTGGCCCGAGTTGTCTGTATGCGGGCTGTGGATGTCGATGAAAGCCTTGATACCGTGCTCCTTGCACTTCTTCATCATGATGTCGAATACCTGCATACTGTCAACAGGAGTTTTTCCGTCAGCTGCACAGAAATCCTTGTTAATTGTAAATGCAGGATCAGCGTTTGCAGAGAAGCTGTTTACCGGCTTTGGCTCACCATTCATCCATGAAACGATGAGCTCTGTGGAAATAGGAAAACGGATGATGTTGATACCACGGTCGGCTATCTCGGTGAGACAGTCATCAGCATCAGCACTCCAGAGGTAGTGAGGGCAAGCCTCATTACAGTTGAAACCGAACCAGTTAGCACCTGTCAGCCATACCTCATGTCCGTCCTTGTCGTAAAGACGGCTTCCCTCTGCATGGAGCCAGTCATCGTTGTTTGTATCCGCAGCCTGAACTGTAAAGACTGCTGTGCTGAATGCAGGTGCTGTACCTGTAAGAGCAAGTGCAGCAGAAGAGAACAGTGCCAGAGCGGATCTTGTAAATTTCTTCATTTTTATTACCCCTCTCATATGGCGCTTGAATTTTCTGAACGCAGTGCAGATGCGTTCTGATTACGCCTATATTTAATTACATTGTACCATTCAAGTGCAGAAAAGTCAATAGATATCGGACAATTTCAGCATAAACACCGCTTAAATCTTCATATATTCTCCCTATGGTTAAAAAAATTACAGTGATGATGGGATGTCGTGAAACGGCAGACGAAAAAATTTGAAAAAACTATGGAAAAAAGTCTCGGATTGTGATATAATTATTTAATACTACGTGTTTTAAAGAGGTGTTATGATGAAGCTGACCGACTGCCACACACATACGCAGTTCTCCGTCGATTCGGAAGCTGATATTGAAAAATGCATCGGACGTGCCATAGAACTGGGACTTGCCGCCTATGCCATAACCGATCACTGCGAATGCAACCGCTGGTACTCAAAGGAGCATTATCCCGACGAGACTACCTATCAATATTTTGATTTCGGCAGAGACTTTGAAAATTCCGTCTCCGCCGTTACCGCACTGAAACAGAAATACAGCGGAAAGCTGAACCTTATCTGCGGCGTTGAGATGGGACAGGCGACCCATAATTTCGAGATAGCCGAAAAGGTAGTCAGCGACCCGAGGCTGGACTTCGTTCTGGGTTCAATGCATCAGCTGCCCAGGACCGAGGACTTCTGCTTCATTGACTACACCGAATACTCCCTTGACGGTATCTACGATCTGGCACAGTGCTACTTCGAGGAGATACACAAGCTTTGCAAGTGGGGAAAATTCGATGTTCTCGCTCACCTTACCTACTTTATGCGCTATCTGAAATGCAAGGCGAAGATAGACATAGACATCAGCCGCTTTGACGATATCATATCCGAAAGCTTCCGTCTTCTCGCTGAAAACGGCAAGGGACTGGAGATAAACACTTCCGGCATCCGTCAGGGCTTCGGGGATACCTTCCCCGACCTGAAATATGTGAAGCTGTTCCGTGAGATGGGCGGAGAGATAATATCCATAGGCTCGGATTCCCACACTGTCGGTGATATCGGCGCAAACGTGGCTGACGGCATTGAGACCGCACGAGCGGCAGGGTTCACAAGGATCGCTTATTACATTAACAGAAAACCGAATTTTATTGAACTATGATAATGCGGAATTCGTAATTGCGGTGTGGGCTGTCGGGGACGCCAGCCCCTACAAAATAATTCAAATCCGTCCCCGTCAGGGGACACCGCAATTCCTAATTCCGCATTCCGCATTCCGAATTAAATCAGAAAGGATGTTACTATGAAAAACGAGATAATCAGAATTTTACAGCAGAACGCCCGTATCTCAGATGCGGCACTGGGCGAGATGCTTGGTATAACCGCAGAAGAAGCTGCCGCTGAGATAGCAAAACTGGAAAAGAGCGGCGTTATCAAGGGATACAGCGTTATCGTGGACGAGGAAAAGTACGACAAGTCTATCGTTTACGCTACCATCGAACTGAAAGTCACTCCTCAGCGTGACTGCGGTTTCGACGATATCGCTAAGACTATCATGATGTACGACGAAGTGGAGAGCGTAAGTCTTATGTCATCGGGTGCGTATGACCTTGCTGTTGAAGTAAAGGGCAACGACCTGCGTGATGTGGCATTCTTCGTTTCCGAGAGACTTGCTACTATCGACGGCATTCTCTCGACTTCCACTCACTTCATTCTGAAAAAATACAAGGAAAAGGGCATTTTCATCGACAATGAAGAGCCTGATGAAAGGGGACTCTGCTGATCGTGATAGATTACGATAAGGTACTTTCCAACAAGATCAAAAATATCAAGCCTTCGGGCATACGTAAATTCTTCGACATCGCAGGAACTATGGAGGATGTAATATCTCTCGGAGTAGGCGAGCCTGACTTCAATACTCCGTGGGTCATCCGCAAAGCCGCTATCCAGACTCTGGAAAGAAAGCACATCATCTACGGCCCGAACAAGGGTATCGTTCCCCTGAGAAAAGCCATAACCGATATGATAAACAAGAAGCACGGCGTACAGTACGACCCCGACAAGGAACTCATCGTAACTGTAGGCGGCTCGGAGGCTATCGACCTTGCTGTCCGTGGACTCATTGACCCCGGCGACGAAGTGCTGGTAGTTGAGCCATGCTTCGTGTGCTACGCTCCACTTGTTGAACTGGCAGGCGGTGTTGCTGTGCCTGTGCCTACACGCATAGAGAACAACTTCAAGCTGACCGTTGAGGACTTCAAAGACAAGGTGACCGAGCGCACAAAACTGCTTATTCTTCCGTTCCCGAACAATCCGACGGGTGCTATCATGACTAAGGAAGACTTGGAGCCTATCGCTGAATTTCTCCGTGAGACCAATATCATGGTGCTGTCAGACGAGATTTACTCAGAGCTTACCTACGGCAGAAAGCACTACTCAATCATCGAACTGGAAGGCATGAGGGAGCGTACTATCTACGTTAACGGCTTCTCAAAGGCCTACGCTATGACAGGCTGGAGACTTGGCTATGTTGCCGCTCCCGAGCCCATAATCTCTCAGGTGTTCAAGATACATCAGTACGGCATCATGTGCAGCCCGTACATAAGCCAGAATGCGGCTGTTGAAGCCCTTACCTCCTGCGATGACGAGGTAAAGAAAATGGTCAAGGAATACAACGTCCGCCGCCGCTATCTGGTCAGCGAATTCAACCGTCTGGGACTTTCCTGCTTCGAGCCCGAGGGCGCATTTTACGTGTTCCCCTGCATAAAGAAGACAGGTCTCAGCAGTGAGGAATTCTGCGAAAGACTGCTCTACGAGGAAAGAGTTGCGGCTGTTCCCGGAAGTGCATTCGGCGAGAGCGGCGAGGGATATATGCGAATCTCCTACGCTTACTCCCTCAAGCACCTCATGGAAGCTGTCAGCCGTATCGAGAAATTCCTCAACAAGCTGGAGGCTGAAAAGAATGGCTGAAAAAATGACCGTAAAGGCTGCGGCAAAGATAAATCTTGCCCTTGACGTTACAGGAAAGCTGGACAACGGCTATCACACCCTTGAAAGCGTTTTTCAGTCAGTGGGACTTTACGACGAAGTTACCGTTGAACTTGCGGATGAAATATCCGTAAGCTGCGATGTTCCCGAAGAATTTGCGCAGTCCGACGAGATACCGTGCGATGAGCGCAATATCGCATACAAGGCCGCTAAGCGCTTTTTCGAGAATGCAGGTATCAGCGGCGGCTGCCGTATACATATAAAAAAAGGCATTCCCTCACAGGCCGGTATGGGCGGAGGAAGTGCCGATGCAGCTGCTGTGCTGTACTGTCTCAGCAAGCTGACAGGAAAGGATATTGCCGCTCCCGAAAAGATAGGTGCTGATGTGCCGTTCATGCTGGCAGGCGGTACTGCTTATGTGGAAGGCATCGGCGAGAAGATAACTCCAATTGCCGATTATTCGGGAAAGATACTGGTCATAGGAAAGGGAAAAGAGGGAGTTTCCACAGCCGAGGCATACGGCAGTATCGACTCTCTCCCGTCGCCCGTTCATCCCGAGACTTCAAAGCTGGTGAACGCTATAAACAGCGCTCCCGATGAAGCTTACAAATACTTCGGCAACCTCTTTGAACAGGCAATACAGCTTGAAGAAGTTGACTCTATCGAATCAACAATGCTGAACAAAGGCGCAGTCCGTGCAGTTATGACGGGAAGCGGTTCGGCAGTTTTCGGGCTTTTCGAGAGCCGTGAAGAAGCCGGTATCTGTGCGGAAAAGCTGAAAAAACAGGGCTATTTCGCTCAGGTATGCGAGACTGTTCCCCACGGGATAGTCGTCATTGAGCAGTAAAAAGTTATCAGTAATCAGTAGGGGCGCACAGTGTGCGCCCTTTTAGTTTGGCAGAAAAGCCGTTTTGAGGATAAATTTAAGGGCGCTCGGAAAGCACCCCTACAAATTTTCTATGTAGGGGCGAGTTCCGCTCGCCCTCTTCTTTTTGATTTAATATCAGCTTTTTATTTTGTTTCGGGGAGTGACTTGATTATCTCAAGCTTGTACTTCTGTATTGCAAGTGCGTCTGCATTTGTCACGCCGTCGCCGTTGCCTGAGCAGTCGGCATTTGCTCTTCCCTGCTCGGTCAGTTTATACTTTGACGGATTGGACAGAGTCTGCATGATGAGTACAGCGTCGGATACGTCTATTTCTCCGTCGCAATTGGCATCGCCGTAGACTATATCAGCAACAGCGCTTGTTGTGGCAGATGTGGTAGTTTCCGATGTTGTCTCGGAAGTTGTGGATGTAGTTGTTTCCGATGTAGTTGTGACCGGTTCGGTAGTCTGCGGCTTTTCCTCAATGGGAGCCATGCTTGGAGCAGTATCG
>CADBAC010000108.1 GCA_902792495.1 Ruminococcus flavefaciens
ACTATCGTATGTCAAGGGATTTCTGTGCAAGATGACGGAAAATATGTCCGCAGATTCAGTGCAAAGCCGTCAGGCGGGCTTTGTGCGGTGTTGCCTTAAGTCAGATATGCTATGGCATTTCTGTTATTCGATATAATTGTCAGAACTTGCTTATTACACGAAAAACAATGCCCCTGAGCGCTTTTATACGTTCAGGGGCATATATCAGGAATTGTCCTTCTTGTTGATAAAATCGGCGATAATGTAGCGTGGGCGCTGTTTTACTTCGGCATATATCTTGCCGACGTATTCGCCGATGATGCCGAGACAGAGCAGCTGAAGTCCGCCTATGAGCCAGATGGAACACATTGTACTTGACCAGCCGTGCTCGGAGAATCCGCCTATTTTAGCGATGAATGCCCATATGAATGCGCATATGCTGGCCAATGACATTATAAAGCCCAGGGTAGTTATCAGCTTCAGCGGCTTTGTGCTGAATGAGGTTATGCCGTTTACTGCGAATGCCAGCATTTTCTTCAGCGGATACTTGCTCTCGCCTGCGAAACGCTCATGGCGCTCATAGTAGACGTTACAGCTCTGAAATCCTATCAGCGGAACCATTCCACGGAGGAAGAGGTTCACTTCCTTGAAGCCTGCAAGCTCCTGAAGCACACGCTTGCTCATGAGGCGGAAGTCTGCGTGGTTATATACCACATCAGCGCCCATGACTTTCATGAACTTATAGAATCCCTCAGCTGTGAATTTCTTGAAGAATGTATCGGTATCACGGGCACTTCTTACACCGTATACTACCTGATTGCCTTCGTAGTATTTCTCAACCATAGCGTCGATGGTGTTGATATCGTCCTGGAGGTCAGCGTCCATTGTTATGGCCATATCGCAGATATCCTTGACTGTCATCAGGCCTGCGAGAACGGCATTCTGGTGGCCGCTGTTATGTGCAAGGTCTATGCCTGAGAAGAAGTCGGGGTCTGAACTGTGAAGCTCCTGTATCATGCTCCATGTCTTGTCTTTTGAGCCGTCGTTTACGAATACCACACGGCTTTCGGGGCTGATGAGCTTTCTTTCTATAAGTGATATATATTTTGCTTTAAGCTGTGAGGCAGTTTCATTGAGGACGGCTTCCTCGTTGTAGCATGGAACCACCATATATAATATCTCGGGATTGTCCATTGTTAGCTCCTTTAATAGTTATTATTGCATCAGTAAGGCAGTGTGAATTTTCCAACCTTCCAGGTATCGCCGTCTATTACGGCTGAGAAGGTGTCGGTCTCAGAGTAAGATTCGTCGCCGAAATCGCTGCCGTCGTAGTAATTCTCCACAGTGAATACTATCTCATCGGCGGAGCGTGATTCTATATCTGTTATCTTTGAAGCGGAGTAGTAAAGATGTGCGCCTCTGTCGCCGTTTATAGCATATACAGCGCCCTCGTGCTCACGGTAGTTTGTGGCAAGGTCATTGGTATAGCGGTCGCTGAATACCTTTCCGTAGTCACGTTCAACGTCTGCAAATGAAGTGATACCGGGAGTTACTATCTTGTAATACTGCCAGCCGAAGTCGTTTTCAATATAGCTGTTGTAGTCCAGTTCGTAGGGGCAGTTTATCATGTAGCTCCAGTAGGTCTTGCAGGCGGACTCAAACAGCTTCTGAGCGGCTGACATGAGTACAGCGTCATTCTCGTCAGCAGGCGGTGCATCGAATACAACAGCGCCGTTATCGTCATAGGAGAAAGCGCCTCCGCCAAGCGGATCGGGCTGTTCGGTGACTTTGGGTGCTGAGGAACTTTGGGTGCTGAGGACGTGACAGCTGTGGAAGTAGTTGCAGCTGTTGTGCCTGATGTTGTGGAAGTGACATTTGTGGTGGTTTCCGTAACGGCAAGCGGGTCGGGTTGTTCGGTCTCCTCCTGAGTTGTGGTCGCAGAAGATGAAGTTACCTGTGCGCCTGATCCGGCAGGTTTGCGTGAGCAGCCTGATAAAGCTCCTGCGATAATTACGCAGGCAGCTGCAGCGGCAGTGAATCTTTTCATATTTTAGTCCTCCTCGTCATCATCGAGTACGAAATCTATAGTGCCCTCGCTGACATTGGAGTAGGAAGTTCCTGTGAATTTTTCGGTAAGGGATACGGGCTCGGAGTAATCATACTGTCCTTCGGGAAGGGTGCGGATGTGTACCAGTCCCTCCACGGTATTAGGCAGCTCGGCGTAGAATCCGAACTCGGTAACGCTTGAAATTCTTGCTCTGAAGGTCTCGCCTATGTGAGCCTTCATGTATTCGGCCTTGTAGCAGTCCTCGCATTCACGTTCAATGGTGACGGCTCTTATCTCGGCCGCAGATGAGCGCTCAGCCGCATTTACGGCAAATCCGCTGTATCTCTTGTTGAGCCACTTGTTGTCGTAGCCGGCAAGGATGTCGGTGATTATGCGGTGGATGGCAAGGTCGGGGTAACGTCTTATAGGTGAGGTGAAGTGAGCGTAGTCCTCAAGGACAAGGCCGAAATGTCCCACAGGTTCGGTGGAATACTTTGCCTTTGCCATTGAGCGAAGCACCATAAGGTTTACGGCTTCAAACTTGTCCGTGCCCTTTGCGCTTCTGAGTATCTCAGCGGCATGATGCGGCTTGAATTCGGTGAAATGCGGACACTCCAGACCGAATTTCGGCAGTACCTCATGGAGATTCTCCACCTTTGCTTCGGGAGGCGCTTCGTGTATACGGTACACGAAAGGTATCTCCTTTTCACGGGCAAGCTTTGCGGCGGCCTCGTTTGCGGTGAGCATGAATTCCTCGATTATTCGCTCGGACTTGCCTCTTTCACGTGGCAGCACTCCGCAGCAGATGCCGTTATCATCTATGATGAGTTTGCTTTCGGTGGTCTCTATTTCGGGAGCGTGACGGCGCTCTTTTTTGGCGATAAGCTTGTCTGCAAGCTCGTCCATCACAGCTATCTCGTCACGGACTGATGCGTATTTCTCACGTATCTCTTCGTTTTCCCTGCCTGCGAGGATCTTGTTTATCTCGGAGTATACGCCCTTTACACGGGAGCGGATAACGCTCTTGCAGAAGCGGTAGGAGAGCATATTTCCCTCGCTGTCAAGGTCGATGAATGCCGAGAGAGTAAGTCTGTTTTCGTCGGGGTTAAGGGAGCAGATGCCATTTGAAAGCTCTTTCGGGAGCATAGGTATGACCTTGTCGGCATAGTAGATGCTTGTGCCACGGCGCATAGCTTCCTTGTCAAGTTCGCTGTTGCCCTTTACGTAGTGGGAAACGTCAGCGATATGCACTCCCAGACGGTATCCTTTGTTTGTGCGTTCCACTGAAACAGCGTCGTCAAGGTCCTTTGACTCTGCGCTGTCGATGGTGAATATGGGCATATCACGCAGGTCCTCACGGTTGTTGAAGGAGTATTCCTGCACACCGCCCTCGGATATCTTCACGGCTTCTTTTTTCACATCATCGGGGAAATCCGTAGGAGCACCGTGTATCATGAGGATAGAAGCGGCGCATGAAGCAGCATATTCCGAGTTTCCGAATACCAGTATTATCTTGACTTTATGTTCAGCGTGACGTCTGCCACGGTAAACTATCTCCGCCAGAACTTTGTCGCCGTTCTCGAAAGGGATGCTCTCACGGACGGAAATTATCATGTGGTTCTTTGCGGCGGTATCGGGTACAAGATAGGGCTCGCCGTCCACAAATTCGATGCGGCCTGTCAGCTGATTGCTGCCGAATTCGAGAATATCCACCACTTCGCCCTCGGGCTCGCCTGTACGTGAGGCTATATCGGCCAGAAGCACACGGTCATTTGGCATAGCGCCCAGCATACATTTTCCGGGGATGAAGTATTCGATGCCCTCATCGGTCTCAGCGAAGCCGAAAGTTCTGCTGAGACGGGTGATAGTTGCAGGCACGACTCCGGCCCTTGAACAGAGAGCGACTTTCATGCCTTTTTTCATCATGATAGTGCCTTCGGTGCGCAGCTGTGAGAATGCCTCTGTGAAGTTTTCACGCCCCTGTTTTTTGGTGCGGCATTTTGATTCCAGCATACTCAGCGGCATGGACTTTTTATCATAGGTGCTGAGGAAGGTGACTATTTTGTTTTTGTAGCTTTCAACGCTTCCTGCGCTTCCGTTTTTCTTTGCTGAAGGTTTCTTCTTGTTTGCCATATTTCTCCTTATCTTTTGCTTTCCCGATCAGATCCCGGCAAGGTTTGATTTGGGGAGCAATATTGTTCGTTCAGCCGTTCGGCTAAATCAAATAAAGCCCCATGACGAAGGTCACAGGGCGGCTTGATCACTTATTTGTGAAGAGTGGAACGATATTTACTGCAAGTATCGCAATAAAGAGGAGGATCGCAAGAGCTCTTGTGATCTTGTTGAGGATAGCTTCTTTAGTTCTGCCCTCATTCTTTCCGTAGAAAGAATCACCTGTAGCACCTGTAAGTGCTGCTGTCATGCTGTCCTGAGACTTCTGTTCCTGTGAAAGACATATTATAATAGTAATAATGCTTATGAGGAGGATAACGATACCTCCGATTATTTCTAAAACTGACATAAATAATACCTCCGAATAATAATAGGGGATTAACCCTGTCGGTCACATTTCAATTAGCTTTACTATTATACCACAATATTTTCACCATTTCAAGTCTTAATTCCGAGAAACAGTGAGATATTTTACAGTGGAAATTGTGCAATATGCTACTGCTGAGGCTTGTTCAGGCGGCATACCGAGACGATGTATCTGCTCCCGTGAATGAGATACTGACGGAAGGAGCAGTCTTTTTTTGTGGAGATTATGTTTTCGCCGTCGAAGGAAAATCCCACGGTATCAAGGGGATATGACACACCTATGCCGATGGCTTTGACATAGCTTTCCTTGAGAGTCCACAGCCTCGTGAACATCAGGTCACGCTGATCTTCGGGAAGGCTTTCCACAAGTTCCCTTTCGCTTTCGGTAAATGATCTGCGCATTACGCCCTGACTGCATTTTCTGACCTGTTCGCAGTCGATGCCGCATTCTTTCTCCGAGACTATGCAGGCGGCTATGCCTTTTGCGTGGGAGAGATTGAAGTGTATGTGCGGATATTCCGCAAGTGACGGCTTGCCCATATCGTTTTTGTTCATGGGAGTATCCTCGCTGTAGGCTATGCCGTAAACTTTAAGGCATTCCCTCAGCAGATTATGTGCGTGGGCATGGTGCTCCCTGTGTTCAAGTTCTTTAAGTGAAATAAGCAGCATGGTATCACCTCAGACAGTATCTATGATCTCATCAAAGCCCCTCATTATAACGTCCCAGCGGTAGTTGTTCTCAACGTATCTCAGGGCATTCTCACGCATTATAGCGTACTCCTTATCATGGGAGAAGATGTAGTCGGTAACGCCTTCAAACTCGAAATAGTCGGTGTAGTACAGTCCGCCGTTGCTCTTTATGCAGTGACCTTTCAGCACCTCGCAGATTCCGTTGACTATAACAGGGACGGAAAGGCTCATGGCCTCAAGTACGGATATGGAAAGGCTCTCAAACTCCGACGGCAGAACAAGTGCCTTTGCGCCTGAAATACCGCTGAATTTGTCCTCCTCGCTGACGAATCCCAGACTGATGATATCGTCATGCTTCGGGATATCGCAGACCTGTTTGCCCATGAGTACCAGCTTCAGACCGCTTTCGGGGCGGCGCTTCTTGTACTCGGTGAAGTATCTGAAAAGCTTTGGACAGCCCTTGCCCTCATCGATACGTCCCACATAAATGAGGTAGTCGCCGTCTATGCCGAATTTCTCACGGAAAGCCTTTTCGTCAGGCTCACATGGGATATCAACACCTGTGCCCATTACTTTGCAGGGAATGTTCCCCACATTGAAAAGCCGCTGTACAAGGGCTTTTTCCTCGTCGGTGAGGAATACATAAGCTTTCGGGAGAGGAAAGATATCCTCGAAAGACTTGAAGTGTATGAAAGGTTCTTCGTGGGCTGTGGGGATGAATACCGCCTTGTCAGCCACCTCGGGGAGACCATTTACAGTCAGGTAGTAGAGGTAGGTGACGAATATGAAAACGTCGTATTTATCGTGGCTTTCACGGATATAGCGTATTGCGTCCGGACAGTAAGGGCCTTGCTTCTCGAACCATATTTTCTCGGTATCGGTATCACGCTTCCCCGAAGTCAGGTACTTTCCGTTGAATTCATTGAAGTCCTTTGCACGGGGCTTATCTACATTGAAACGCAGTACATGGACTCCGTTTATATCCTCCTCATCGGCGGTGTAGTGGTTATCCCATGTGGTGTAATCCAGGGCTTTCGTGGTTATAACGTCCATCTGATACTTCTCCGCAAGCCTTTCGGCGATAAGACGGGTGTAATATTCCGAGCCGCCGTTGACTTCAAGGCCGTATCGCTGATTTACCAGTGCTATCCTTTTCATATCGTCTCTCCTGTAAGTGTGCCGAAAAAGCTGATATACTTCTGCACGATGACATCCCAGTCAAAATTATCCTTGACGTATCGGCAGCCGTTTTGTCCCATAGCTGCGGACTTTTCTTTATTGCCGAGGAAAAAGTCGGTACAGCCTTCAAATTCAAAGTAATCGCTGAAATAGAGACCGCCGTTTGACTCGGATGCGAAATTCCGTGTAACAGCACATTCCTCATGCACCAGCACAGGACGGCCGCAGAGCCAGCTTTCCATGATGACAAGGGAAAAGCTCTCGTTATGGGAGGGCTGACAGAGAAATTCCGCCGCCCCCTGAGCGTTGTATTTGTCCTGCCTGTCAACGAAACCGAGGTCGATTATGCGTTTGCTGCTGACAAGGTCCTGCGGAAGGTCAATGCTTCCGCCGCCGATAAGCACCAGTTTTAAGTCGGTGTCACGGCGCCTGATGTATTCGCTGTAGTATTTCACAAGGGTATGGACATTCTTGCCCTCGTCCTTGCGTCCCGCATAGAGGATGAACGGCTCGTTTATGCCGAATTTGCGTCGGAAATCGTCGGGAGCGGAAACTATATCCGTATCCATGCCGATACCCATGACGATGGTCTTGGTGCCGCTTTCTGAGAAACGGTAGAGCTTTTCTGCAAGCTCAGCTTCTGGACGGGCATTGAATATCATGCCTGCGGTGCGTGGGAAGACCTCGCCGAAGCGCTTCATGTAGGCGTATGCTTCATCGTGAAAGCATGGGATAAGCACTGATTTTTCGGGGCAGACCTGAACACCGTTGTAGGTAGTGCCGAACATATACGGGATGAAAACGAACAGGCCGTAGTCGTCCTTATGCTCGTCCATATAAGCGTAAAGGTCGGGGCTGTTCACCATTTCACGGAGGAAGATATCCTCCTCCTGTG
>CADBAC010000109.1 GCA_902792495.1 Ruminococcus flavefaciens
ATATCTCATTATCTTCAGTTATCGGTATGACGCACACTCCGCCGTTGTGATGGAGCACATCACGGTCGGCGGTATTGCCGTTTTCAAGTTCCACGATATCGTGGGTGATATCGAAGATACGGCCTTTGTATACGGTTTCGCCCGAGAGCTTTTTTTCGTATAAATGCATTTTTATCCCCCTTTACAGGTCGGTGCCGAAGCTTCTCTGATACTGCTCGGCAGCCTGTATCCTGTGTTCTGACTGATAGTCGTAATAGTGTTTATGGCGGCGGAGGTCGCCTTTTTTTCTGTTGATATGGCATATTATAAGATATGCCGCAAGTAAGCCTGCGCCTGCCAGTGAGATGATGATACCGTTGTCCAGACCGGGAGTGCGGTAACGGAAAACTATGGTGTTATCGCCTTTATCGGCAGGTACAGCCATGAAGCCTTCATTGACTCTTTCAACATCTACGGACTTGCCGTTGACTTCGGCAGTCCAGCCTTCGCTGTAGGGGACGCTGAAGAATACCATCATAGGCTTGTCAAGGCTTATTTCCGATGTGAAGCCGTGCTCGTCATATGTGAATGAAGATGAAGCGTGAAGACGCTTTTCTCTGCAAAAACGGGCATAATCATCCTTGGTGGTCTTACCGGGTTCCTTTACTGAGCAGGTATCCATAAAGCTGTACTTCTTCTCATGTTCGCTGTCCTCGAATATAAGTGAGTCCATCATTATGCGCTCACGGGAACTTTTAGCAAGCTTGTCGGCCTTTTCACGGGGAATGTAGGTATCGTACGCAAATCCCATCGGCACATAGAGCGTGTTCTCATATATCTCGAATCTGCCGTTTTCGCCCACATATTCAAATCCCTCAAGTTCATCGGGGATGATGGTGTAGTCGGTGTTGTCATCTTTATCGTAGTCGTCGGGGATGGAATAATCGCCTGCGAGCAGTTTGTCGTAGGTCACATCGTCGATTATTTCCTTGTAGTAATACTTTACAGAGAAAAGTCCACGGAGAGTATAATGGCTGATATCTGCACGGGAAGCAACATCACGGTGAACTCCCACGTAATCGTAGAAATCCATTATGGAAGTGTTGACTACGCTCTGGAAAGCCCTCATTGTGGGAAGCCTCCATATCATCGGGAAGTTGTCACAGTCCTCGGATATATCGATACGGAAGAAGTTGTCTTCGCTGACTTCCTCGTAGACCTTGTCTCTGCCGTTTATTACAGAATCGACATATTCGGATGCGCTTTTGATATCGTAAGCACCGTACAGGAGAAGAGTTCCCGAACCGACAATGGAAGCCGCCATAGTGAGGAGGACTGCCTTATCGAAGAAGGCTTTCTTTTTTGACTTGAGCGAATATATATAGTACGCACCTGCCAGACAAGCGGCGGAAATACCTATCTGCACCCAGAAGTATGTAACATTTGAAGGCAGGCTGAACAGCACAAGCTTATCGTCCTCTTTCTTGGGAAGGAGTCCGATCACTGCAAATACAGCTGTTATAGCGGCTGTTATCTTCAGTCCGAACATATTGTCAGCCTCGGCATCGTCAAGAGACTGAGCGGTCACCATTGCCATTATGAGGATAGGCATATAGAACCATCTTGCGTAGTAGTAGGAGTTTGCCGCCTGAAAGAGGCTGTTGAGAATGGGGACGAATGCACATATCGCACAGAATATGAGAAAGCGTGAAGCCCAGTGCTTTTTCTTGTTCCTGACGAATGTGATAACTCCCGTCATGGAGAAAAGCGGCAGGAATCCGCCGATAGAAGCCCATTTTTCAAATTCCGAGTCAAAAAGGTTCGGTCTTGCAGGGGCATCGGGTATCATGAAGAATGTCTGGATGATACGTGGGATGAGTGTCTTATCGGAGTAAAGCACCATGTCGAGACCAAAAAGGTGTTCGCTGACACGGTAATTGCTGAGTATTGCCAGAGCGGAAGGCAGAAGTATGAAGCCTGCCAGCATAGTGCCGGCAATGGCTTCAAAAGCCAGACCGAAGAATTTCTTCCATGAGGTGTTGAAATCGGGACACATCATGCGGAACAGGTAGTAAAACACAAGGAATACGGCCTGACCTGTGAAGAAGTAGTAATTGTTTATCGCCATTACCGCAACGATAAGAGC
The DNA here is from genome assembly GCA_902792495.1 of Ruminococcus flavefaciens. Classification (GTDB taxonomy): domain Bacteria; phylum Bacillota; class Clostridia; order Oscillospirales; family Ruminococcaceae; genus Ruminococcus; species Ruminococcus flavefaciens_Z. The sequence continues at coordinate 2,126 of CADBAC010000109.1, forward strand.
GAATAAGCCCTTTCTGCGGCAGTTGATATTTTCCTCCATTGCTATAAGCATAAGCGGGAAGAGCGCTGTTACGTCCTGGAAGTGGTTGAAGAAAATGTTGAACAGCTGGAATCCCGAATAAGCGTAGAGCAGACCTCCTGCCAGAGCGGCTTCTTTTGACCTGACAAAGCGGCGTATGTAAATATATGCTGTCAGGGATGCCACACCGTGCTTGACTGCGAGCAGCACAGGCATGGAGTAAGTCACAAGTTTTTCAGGCAGAAGCGTTGCCAGTCTGAAGAAAGGGCTTCCGAAAAGATAGAAGCTGTAGGACGTCATGAAGTCCGAACCCAGATCAGTGAACCAGTTCCAGCCGAGTTCGCCGCTTCTTGCGGCATCGTATGCCAGACGATAGAACGGTATCTGCTGTGCGTTGTAATCGCCGTAGAAGATGAAATAGCCGTTCTCTGATATCATTATTGGAAGTAAAGCCAGAAATATACAAATAAAACCGAAGAAAAACGCTTTGAAGTATTGCTCTTTTGACCTTTGAACATTTATTTTTAAATCGTTTGACATATCTGCTCCTCTTAAAGAAAAATATACATTATTCATTATAACACATTTGTTCTCAAAAGAAAAGACCTTTTTTGAATAAGATTTCAGCTTCGGCACTATGGCTAATTATGAAAATTTGAAGAAAACTTGTAAATACTGTGGCTTTTGTTCCGCTTTTATGGTATAATGATATGTAACTGTAAAATAAGAAAGGCAGATATTGATGTCAATATATCTTGATAATGCCGCTACCACGAAGCCCTGCGACGAAGCAGTAAGGGCGGCTGTTGCGGCAATGACCGATAATTTCGGCAATCCCTCATCCCTTCACCGTGCAGGTCTGGACGCTCAGCTTGCCATGGACGGGGCGAGAAAAATAATAGCTGACAGTATAGGCGCAGAGGAAAACTGCATATACTTTACATCAGGCGCTACGGAAAGCAATAACCTTGCTCTCAGGGGAGCTTCCGCCGCATACGGACGCAAGGCAAAGCGCATAGTCATATCCGCTGTTGAACACGCTTCCGTTGAGGAGACCGCCGCTGACCTTGAGAAAAAAGGCTTCGATGTCACGAGAGTCTCTCCCCGTGAGGACGGACGTTTCTATGCGGCTGATTTCGTGAATGCCTGCGGTGAGGATGTCTGTCTCATCAGCATGATGTATGTCAACAACGAAACAGGCTATGTACTGCCTGTGAAGGAGACTTTCGCAATGGTGAAGCGGAAGTATCCGCATATCATAACACATACCGACTGCGTACAGGCTTATATGAAACTGCCCGTAAAGGCAAGTGCTCTCGGTGCGGACCTTATCTCTCTCAGCGGACATAAGGTTCACGGAGGAAAGGGCACAGGTGCACTTTACATTAAAAAAGGAGTGCGTGTGCTGCCCGTTGTCACAGGCGGAAAACAGGAAAAGGGCATACGCTCGGGCACGGAAAGTGTACCGATGATATGTGCTTTCGGTGCGGCAGTTGAAAAGCTTTCGCCTACTATAAATGAGAGGTGGGAAAGAGTTTCCGCTCTCAGAGCTTATCTGCTGGAGAAGCTTTCTGCTGTGGACGGTATATCCGTAAATTCTCCCGATGACGGCTCGCCCTATGTGGTGAATATTTCCGCAGAGGGCAAGCGCTCGGAGATAATGCTCCACTTCCTTGAAAGCAAAGGAATATACGTATCAAGCGGCTCGGCCTGTTCAAAGGGACAGCAGAGCGGTGTTCTCGGTCAGTTCGGCATCATGGGGAAACGTGCCGACAGTGCGCTGCGCATAAGCATGAGCGCTGAGACTACGGAAGCAGAGCTTGATGAATTTGTTACGGCTCTCAGCGAGGGCATGGAAAAGGTCAGGGGCTGACCGATTATTTAATGTAAAGGATGATAGAAAAATGGGATTATTCAGAAGGTATAAGAAGATAAGAAGAGCAGTCGGCGCATTAGCTGTGGGTATCATAGCAGTTACGGCAGGTCTCGGAAGCAATTTCTACAAGGAAGCAAAGGTAGACGAAAGAAACCGTGCTACCGGTGACATAGCACGCAGTATCGGCGGAAGCGTCAGAAAGTTTGAACAGCAGAAGCGTGAAGAATACATGGTCGAAATGCAGAAGAAAAAAAGGGAGAAGTTCGCTGAAAGAAAAGAGGCTGTGGAAAACAGCGTAGATTTTGCAGACGGCTTCAATTCCTTTTCTGAACAGTCGGATGCTTTTATGAACGGCGATATCTCATTTGACGACCTCTGGAAACAAAAAGAGGAAGAATTCAAAGAACAAACCGAATCGGATGGTGGTAATAAAAGCGATGAAAGCGACAGCTTTTTCGATGACTTCGCAGAGACTCCTGAGTTTGAGATGAAGGGCGAGTATTACATATTCGGTACAGTTGACAAAAGCGGCTGTTATGCTGAGCCCTGCGAGCTTTTTGATGAACGTGAAAGACTTGTAAGTGTCGATCCTTCAGAGGTCGCATACAACTGGGCTGTCTTTGTAAAGGACAGCAACGTCGTTGAGGCATGGACTTCGACAGATACCCTTACCGAAGCAGATCTTCGTCCATATACAAAGGCAGAACAGAAAAAGCAGTTCGGCTCGATAAAGGGCGGCAAGGCTGAGAATATTACAGGCTACTGGAATACACCATTTGAATACTGATATAGACGGCAGGTGATCGGATATGAGTCTACAGAGCGAAAATGATAAGGAGATCGAAAAGAAGAAAAGTCCACTGAAAACGCTCGTTATAGTATTTATCGTGCTTGCAGTGCTCGGTGTGGGCGGCTTCTGGCTGGTGTATGAATATAAATCCATGTTTATGGGAAATATCCTTGACGGGAAAAATTCCGAGGCTGCGGTCTGCATGAAGGCTATCAGCAGTTACGCCGAGGAATACAGCAAGACAAACGGAAGCATCCCTGCTGACAAGGAATACATCGTCAGAGGAAAAGGCAATTCCTTCGAGGCTTGCGAACTGTTCGGCGAGAGCGGTGTCATTGACAATATCGCTGACAGGGACAATTTATACTGGGCTGCCAAGTTCAAAGACGGTCAGCCTATTGAAACATGGGCGGCAAACCGTCCGATTTCCGACAGTGAGATCGTACATTTTAACAGAGACGATCAGGTGAAGCTGTACAAGTCTGATATTATGCACGGCAGTGACAATGTCATCGGACATTGCTGCGGCATTGAGAAG
>CADBAC010000110.1 GCA_902792495.1 Ruminococcus flavefaciens
ATTCTATTAAAAGTCTTTGGAAGGGGGTACGGGGGCAGACTCCCTACGGGGTAGGGAGATGTCAGCGAAGCTGACAGAGGGTACCGCCTCCGTCAGAGGGAACCTTTCCTCAGAAAGGTTTCCCCCCGATAAATACATATAAAACTGCCGTATAGGTACCACGGTTAACAGCGCCCTTTTATTATTCTGTTCTGAGGGCCTCGACAGGGTCTTTCTTGGATGCAACTCTTGACGGGATAAGTCCTGCAATGAGGGTGAGCACCATGCTGATTATGATAAGTGCCACAGCGCCGCTGACAGGAACTCTTGCCACAAGGGTATCAAGGCTTGTTACGTGGTGGATGATATAATTGATCGGAATTGTAAGAAGCACCGACACACCGATACCGATCACACCCGCACACAGTCCCACAAGGAGAGTTTCGGCATTGAACACGGTAGATACGTCGTGCTTTGAAGCGCCGATAGCACGGAGAATACCGATCTCCCTCGTTCTTTCGAGAACTGATATATAAGTGATGATACCGATCATGATCGATGATACCACAAGGGAAATTCCCACAAATGCGATCAGCAGATAGGAGATACCGCTGATAATGCCTGTGATGGACGACATAAGCAGTGCAACATAGTCGGTGTAGTGGATAACGTCAGCCTCCTTGACACCTTTGTTGTACTCCTCGATAGCATCGGATATCTCGTCCTTATCCTCGAAGCTTCTTGCAAAAAGACGGATAGTTGAAGGATCGTCCTCCTGTGCCTTGCCGAAAAGCTTCATATTGTCATCGTATGTGGAATCGGAGACCTGTTCAGGAATGAACTCATCGTAGATCTTCAGGTACTGGTCATTAGTAAGCTTTGTACCGTCGAGAGCGGCGGAAAGCTGATTATTGGTCATAGAACCAAGCTGTTCCTGTGACATTGCCTGATACTGCTCAGCCACCTGCTGTCTGATTGCTTCTTCTGCAAACTGCTTCATCTCGTCGTCGCTGAGGTTATCGATATAGGACGTTACCTGTGAAGGATCAACTCCCAGCTGAGCGGAGTACATTTCCGTTATCTGCTTGACGAAAGTCTTGCGGTCGAAGTCCTTCATAGCTTCAGCCACCTGAGCCTCCATCTGCTTTTCATCGGGCTGAGCGGCGATAAATCGGTAAACATCCGCTTTCTCGTCAGTCTTTGCCTTCTTGACGTAATTCTTTGCGTCGTCAATCTTTTCCTTGTCGGTAGGCCCCTGATATTCGTCTGTGATGAATCTTGTACCTGTCAGCACATCAACGGTCTCGTCTTCCTCCTGAGCCTTTACAAGTTCACTGTCGTTGGTCTTGTCGATGACGAACTGTGTAAGCTCTGAAGTATAGCCGATGTAGCTGGTGAGCATTGCTGCCTTTACATCTTCCTTTGGACGGATAAAGCCTGTTATCTTCAGTTCAGTGCCGATATCCTCGGAATTATAGAGGTAATCAAGGCCTGTTTCATTAGCGGTCAGGTCAACGTAGCCCTTGCCGCCTTCGTTTTTCTGGTAGTATTCGCAAGGGAGTATCATCTTGAACTTCTTGTTCATTATCTCGTCGAAACTCCATTCAAGAGTACCGTAGTCCTTTATCTCCTCGCTGCTCATTGCGGCTTTGATCTTTTCCTTGAAGTCGTCCTGATTCTTCATACCCATAGCATAAACTATGATATCCGGCAGTTCGTTGTTCTTGGTGAGGACCACGACCGCCTCGTTGTAAGCATCCGGCCAATCGCCGTGAACTACTTCGTACTGCTCTTTAACGATGTCGTTAACGCCCTTGCCGTCCTCATTGGGGAGAAGCTCCTGGAAAACGTTAAGGCCGAAAGCCTGCATCTCCATGCCTGCCATAGGATTGTTCATGGCAGTTGACATATAGTCCGAGCCCTCCACACCGAGAGCCTTGGAGTAAAGCTCCATGAAGTCAGCCTTGATTATCTCACCGTCGGGAGTTTCCGTAAACACAGGCATTTTCACATCGTAGCTGAATCCTACAGCGCTTGCCTTATCCTTGATAACATCGCTTTCGTCGATGAACTTCTTGAAGTCCTTCATATTGTTTATCTGCTTGGCAGAAGCATTGAAGGAGTTGAACATATCGTAAATAGCGGTATTCGCATATACTTTGTCATCATCGAACGTGCGGCTTTCATAGTCCTGCTGATTCTGCATGAGTGATTCCACCATGCCCGAAGTATCGGTATTTTCACGGTATATCTCCAGCGGATAGGAAGAAAGAGTTTCCTCCTGCACATTGTCGATATACTCATTGATACCTGTTGAAAGCGAAAGAATGAGCGCAATACCGATTATACCGATAGAACCTGCAAAAGCTGTCAGGATAGTTCTTCCCTTTTTGGTAAGCAGATTGTTAAGTGAGAGTGAAACTGCTGTGCCGAAAGACATTGATACACGTTTTTTCTTGCCCTCCTGCTTTTCATCAGCAGTTTCAGGCTCATAGGGTGAGCTGTCTGAGGTAAGCTTTCCGTCCTTTATCCTTACGATACGTGTGGCGTACTGCTCGGCAAGTTCGGGGTTATGAGTTACCATGATTACCAGCTTATCCTTGGCTATCTCCTTGAGAAGTTCCATTACCTGAATGGATGTCTCACTGTCGAGAGCACCTGTCGGCTCGTCTGCAAGGAGGATATCGGGATTATTTATCAGCGCACGGGCGATCGCAACTCTCTGCATCTGTCCGCCCGACATCTGGTTCGGCTTCTTGTGGAGCTGATCGCCCAGTCCGACTTTTTCGAGAGCCTCCTTAGCCCTTTGTCTGCGCTCGGATTTTGATACGCCCGATATAGTAAGCGCCAGTTCTACGTTGGCAAGAACGGTCTGATGCGGTATCAGGTTATAGCTCTGGAAAATGAATCCGATAGAATGATTTCTGTAAGCGTCCCAGTCTCTGTCCTTGTACTCCTTTGTGGAAACTCCGTTGATTATCAGGTCACCCGAAGTATAGTGGTCGAGACCGCCTATGATGTTGAGCAGTGTTGTCTTTCCACAGCCCGAATGACCGAGTATAGCCACAAACTCGTTTTCACGGAATGTGATGCTTACGCCGTTCAGGGCTTTTACAATGTTATCGCCGCTTCCGTATTCCTTGACGATATCTTTAAGTTGAAGCATTTGATTTCCCCTTTCAAAATAATCTCCTGTGTTTGTGAATAAAATCACAATATCATTATATCATATTCACAAACAGAAATCAATTATCTTGTGAACATTTCACAAAGTGTTTACAAAACTGCACAAATAAAGGGACACTTAACTGTTAAAGTGTCCCTATTATTTAGTCATTATTTCATGCCGTACTTCTTAAGCAGATTCTCGATCTTCTCGTGAGGATCGATGATCTTGCTGATGGAAACATCGTGATTGATAGCCTCGATGAAGTATGCGATATACTTTGATACATCAACTTCGTGGAACCATGGTCTGCTGAGAAGCTCAGGAGTTCTGTAAGTCAGGTTTGTACCGAATACACCGCCGATAACGCCTTCTTCGTAAGCCTTGTCGAACTTCTCAAGGCCGTTTGTGAATATAGCGTATGTAGCGTATGTGAAGATCCTTCCTGCCTTCTTCTTCTTGAGGTTGTAAGCAAGGTCCAGCATTGACTCGCCTGATGAGATGATATCATCAGCAACGAAGACATCCTTGCCTTCAACAGGGTTGCCCAGGTATTCGTGAGCAACGATAGGATTGCGTCCGTTTACGATAGTTGAGTAGTCTCTTCTCTTGTAGAACATACCCATATCAACGCCGAGAACAGAAGCATAGTACATATTTCTGTTGAGAGCGCCTTCATCAGGGCTGACTACCATGAATTTCTCCTTTGAGAAGTTGAGATCCTTGATATCCTTCAGCATAGCCTTGAGTACCTGATAAGTAGGCATAACGTTATCGAAGCCCATAAGAGGCACAGCGTTCTGTACTCTCGGGTCGTGTGCATCGAAAGTTACGATGTTTGATACGCCCATAGCTTCAAGCTCCTGGAGTGCGCAGGCACAGTCAAGTGATTCACGGTAGCTTCTTCTGTGCTGACGTCCGCCGTAAAGGGTAGGCATGATAACAGTGATCCTGTGAGCCTTACCGCTGGCAGCCTGGATTATTCTCTTGAGGTCCTGGAAATGGTCATCAGGAGACATGGAGTTCTGCATTCCGAAGTAATCATACTTGATGCTGTAGTTGCCTACATCGATGATGATGAAGAGGTCCTTGCCTCGAACAGTTGACTTGATAAGGCCCTTACCGTCACCTGAAGAAAATCTTGGGCATTCGCTTTCAACGAGGAAAGTATCAACATTGATACCGCCCTTGCCTGCCCAGTCAACGAGGTAATCGTCGATCTTGCCGCCCAACTCTGTAACGCTGTTCATGGCAATGATACCGATAGGGGCAACATTTGAATCTCTTCCGAATAAAATCTCACTTGAAGCTGTCATAAAAATGTACTCGCACATACCGCCTGTGCGATACTCCTTTCGCATAAAAGATAATTTCCATACTCATTTCGGCTGATCACTTGCAGAAGTTTTCGATATAGCGTTCAATATCCCCGCTGATTATTTTTTTCGCCTCCTCTGCATGATCGACCTCGTTAACGGCTGTTGTTTTGTTTTCAAGTTCCTTGTATACCTTGAAGAAATGTGTCATCTCCTCGAAGATATGTTTAGGCAGTTCCTCGATATCCTTATACATATTGTAATTAGGATCATCGAATGGGATAGCAATGATCTTATCATCTCTGTGATCATTGTCGAGCATTCTTATAACTCCGATGGGGTAGCATCTTACCAGAGTAAGAGGTATGAGCTGTTCCGAACAGAGCACGAGAACGTCGAGGGGATCGTTGTCGTCTGAGTAAGTCCTGGGTATAAATCCGTAGTTTGCAGGATAGTGGGTAGAGGTATAGAGGATACGGTCCATTTTGATGAGGCCTGTTTCCTTGTCAAGTTCATACTTGATCTTGCTTCCCTTACCTATCTCGATCACTGCAATGAAATCATCGGGACTTATTCTTTTAGGACTGATCTTATGCCAGATATTCATAAATTCCCTCCGCAGCCTGTCCCGTCATGGGACGAATTTCCCGTTCCTGAAAAGGCAGAAACGGGTTATTTCGCAGTTATCCGCTACTAATAGTATACCATTTTTTTTAGATTTGTCAATATTACCGCAGATTTTCGGCATTTACAATAAATTATCACAGATTTCGGAGTTTTTTTCGTTTTATAGCCAGATATTGCGATTCATAATCATCCTACAAGCACAAAGCCAAGTATTGATGACATTATGATAGCTTCTCAAAGGAAATATAAGTA
>CADBAC010000111.1 GCA_902792495.1 Ruminococcus flavefaciens
GCTCTTTGACCGCTTCTACACCGTAGAAAACGGGAAAAGTTCTTCGGGTCTTGGCCTTTCCATTGCAAAGGTTTTCATCGAACAGATGAACGGCACTATCTCCGCTGACTATATTGACGGCATTTTGAAAATAACCATAAAATTCTGAATGCTCACAAATCGAAAACTGCAAACTGCATGACAGCACTGACCTTTTGGATCATCGTTATTCACGGGTCAATGTTTAATAGCAGTTTGCAGTTTTCGTTTTAAATCATTCTGTCTTTAGTTCATCGATAATGTCAGAATCAAGTATCTGTTTTCCTGTTACTGTAACAGTAAGTGTGAATATTATTCCGATAAAGGCGAATACGATAATATTCACGAACAGCGATACATTCTGTATCTGATTGATATAGCCGTAAACGTGCTTCAGCATATTTCCGACGATACGCTGTATTGCCAATTCTGAAGCAATGATGACAGCAACAGTCGAAACAGTGTATTTCATTGCCTGAACGAAAAGCATCTTCATGAAATTATTTTCTGAAATGCCAATCGCTCTTAATACTGCAAATGAATATCTTTTTGAATCAAGCACATGGGAAATTGTATTGATAATGTTGAATACAGCAATTATCATAAGCAGAACAGCAATGCCGTAAATAAGGGATTCAGCCCTTTTTATCTCTTTATTTCTTTCTTCAATAGCAACAGAATTATCATAGATTTTTATATTGTCGTCACCCGAAAAGATATCTCCCAGCTTTGAAACTACAGTATTATCGCTCTCGCTGTTTTTGTAGACAGCAAGAACATTGTACACATCAATGCCGTAATTCTTTTTCATCTGTTCGTTGGTCATTATTATATCAAGGCCTTCTTTGCCGATATATTCGGTATTGTTTATCAGAGAAGCATTTACAACAGCATCAACGACATATTCCTTTACTTCATATTTTTCATCAGCGCCGTCGAACCTGAGCAATTCTTTGTTGTTTTCGTTATATCTGACAGTCTTCAAAACTATCCTGTCACCAACACCGATATCGAGACCATCATCATTATTCTGTGCGTCTATGAGAGTACGGAGAATGATACCGTTCTCATTTTTCATGGACTGCGCATCAATACTTCCTTCGATGATATAGTCCTTCAATTCATCAAGACTACTGTCATCATATCCGTAAATATTGGTTTTGATCCTGTAACAGTCAGTGTCTTCAACAGCGATACCGTTGAATCTTTTCATAGTCTCGGGAGAAGGCTTCCATGTTTCATCCCCTGCTATCTCAGGCCAGAATTCTTTCCATTTCAGTAAATCCTTATTTACGCTTATCTCACCCAGGTCATACATAAACGCTGAAACCGAACTTATCCCTTCGGAAGTGCCGACCATCTCAGCCTGCTCAGCTGTAATTCCTATGTCAAGGGGTTCATCTTTACTTACGGATATTTTCACATCAGATGAAAGCCCTTCCTGAGAATGCATTATCATCATATTGTTAATTCTTGTGTTAACAGCAATGAAGTTGATTGAAATGATAAGAATGCATCCAAGAGACATAGAAATTATTATCATAAGGAATTTAGAAGGAACTGCGAACATGAAGCGGTCATTCAGCTTATTGAGCAGTGACTTGTTTTTAAGGCTGTATATCTTTTCTTTGTGCTCTCTTATCTTATCGCTGTTCATCATATCCTTTACGGTCATTTTATTGATCCTTGCAGAAATGATGAAACACATACCGATGATAAGAACCGCAATAAGCAGTGCACAGCCGAATAAAGCCGAACCGTCCACAAAAAATCTGTACTGTGAATCATCGTATACAGTATATTGCAGATTTTCAGCTCCGCTGTGAGTTCTCTCTATCAGTGAAGCCCTGCCGGAAAAAAGATCGCTTCCCTGTCTGAAAAACAGCTTATCAGCGAGGATGCCAAGTCCGCAGCCAACAGGAAAACCTATCAGCAGAAGCGAATACAATTCGATCATGAGCATCAGACATATCATACTGCGTGATACGCCTATAGTCTGCAAAATGCTGTACTCTTTCATCCTTTTTGAAATTGAGACTGAAAAAATACTGTAGATTATAAAAATACTGAAAAGCACAAGGAAGAATGAAACTATCCCTGTTGTAAGGTGCATCTCCGATCTGAGACGCATAAGAAGTGTGATAAAATTAGCCTCTTCATCCTCATGAACTGCTCTTACTATATTGATGAATCTCTGGAAATTCCCGTCAATAACGCAGTCTATCAGATCACCGTTGCTGTGAAGCGCTTCAGTGTCGATCTGACATTTTTCTGCAAAAGCGACGACCTGTTTGTAAAGATCCTTGTCCTCATCGAACTTCAGATAAATATTGTAAAGATCATAGGAATCAGGGTATCCCTCACAAACAAAAGCTTCTCTTGTTGTACCTGTTTTCTCAGGAGGTTCACTTACGATACCGCTGAGAATAAAAGTCTTATCCCCAAGACTGACCGATGAACCTATCTCCTCTCCTGCGTTCAGAAGATGAAGAGTATATCTGTCAAGTGCGATCTCATCTGTAGTTACGGGATAAGTTCCGCTTATGATGTCGTGACTCATCATCTTTCTGCATTCACTATCAGCAAAAGCAAGAACTATATTGAAATCCCCGGTAATATCCACGGAATCCTTAATTTTCATGGCCTTTACATTCTGAAGTGTAAAATCCGAATTATCCGTGTCGTCTGAGATACTTTTCAGTGTATCGCTGCTGCCAAGTATGAAGTAATGATGATCGCCCTTCTGTTCCCTGATACTTTCAGTTTTGTTTACGTGGGCACTGTACATCATACAGCTTACCGCAACTATCATTCCGACAGATAATATGATACTCAGAAGAATTGATATGGTCTGACGTACATTCTTCTTCATAAAACTGAACGGGATCAAAAAAATCATTCTCATCCTATCAATACCCCCTCTCAATTTTTCCATCAAGAATACTCAGTATCCTATCGCATGAAGCCGCAAGCATATCATTATGAGTTACCATTATCATAGTCTGTGAATACTCTTTACAGCTGTTTTTGAGGAGTTCCATTACGTCCATAGTTGTACCCGAATCAAGGTTTCCCGTAGGTTCATCCGCAAGAATAATAGCAGGCTTGTTGGCAAGCGCCCTTGCGATAGCTGTACGCTGCTGCTGTCCGCCTGATAATTGGTGAGGAAGCTTTTTCCTTTTCTCCCAGATCCCCAGATCTGTGAGTATCCTTTTAATATATTCATGATCGGTTTTCTGACTGCGGTCGATAGAGACAGGCAATGCTACATTATCATAAACGCAGAGTTCAGGCATCAGGCTGTAATTCTGGAAAATAAATCCTATATTTTTTCTCCTGAATTCAGTCTGCTTCTTAGGCGAAAAACCCGAGATCTCCTTACCGTTTATGATTATACTGCCGCTTGTAGGCTTATCAAGACCGCCTATCAGATTCAGCAAAGTTGATTTTCCCGAACCCGACTGTCCGACTATTGCAACAAATTCTCCTTTCCCGATCTTAAAGGAAACATCATCCAGAGCTTTTACCAGATTATCATTTTTTCCATAGTATTTTTTTACGTTCCTAATTTCAAGAATTTCCATATTATGAGCCTCCTGTTTTCATAAAAAGCAGATATTTTTCTGATGCCTATTCTATCATAACGCCGTAAAGAAAACAGTAAAGGGAAACGTAAAGATTTTATAAACATCATCACCAAACAGAAAGATCCCCTGACACGTTGAACTTTGTCAGGGGATCTTTGCTATCAATAATACGGACTATCTCGCCCTCCAGTAAAAGTCCTCATCGGCTTTTTCCGACAGGGTATAAAGATAATATTCACTGCTCTGGGGAAGTTTCACAGCATAAGCCCTGCTTCCGTCATCAAGCCGCACACAGTACACCTTCATCCGGGTAGAATAAACGGTTTCCGTTTCGGGAACATAAGAATAATGTTCCAACGCAAAGTACAGGATATCACTGTTGATATCGCCGTTATAAACTCCCGAATAGCTGAAAACGTTATCATCACAGAAGCCGGTATCTCCCATAATGCTGATTAACTCGTCAGCGCTGAGATCATCAGCTGACCTGATACTTACATCATGTCTTATCATATTATCATCAACAAGAACAGCATGATCATCCATATCGTCACTGTAATTCATACGGCTGACAAGTCTGCCGTTCAGAATATAATCAGCATTTATCACTTCATCGGGCAATTTCTCGGGCAATATCTCGGTATCCTGAACTTTCTCTTCAGCCACAAAGATAAATGTATCATCATCCACAGGCAGACAGCTCAGATGCTTTATCAGCTTGCCGTTCTTGAAGTAATTCACTCTCATAGTAGTAACCGGAACTGCTACTTCAGCATCTATCGGAACAGCTGTTATCACAGGCGTTATTATTTCGGATGGATTGTAAGTTTCAGCGATCGGAGAAGTGGTCAAGGCCGTTGTTGAGGGTTTCGGCACTGAATTTGTCGCTGCTGACGAAGAAGTTGTCCTCGCAGAAGCTGTTGTTATGTTTGTACTGCTGACAGCCGCAGTAGTTATATTATCAGCCGATGATACAGCAGATGTAGGGTTTACGTCTGATTCTGAGAATGTAACAGAAGAGGATCGGGGCTCGGTCACTGAGGAATGAACAGAGGAAGCAGAAACAGCAGAAGTAACGGTATTCACGGACTGTGATGACACAGTTGAGGAAGTACGCACCTTATCGGTTTTGTTTGTTTCGGTCACAGTAGTGGTCGGTGCGGAAGTATCGGCAGGAGATTCAGCAGCTGTTGTCTGTGAGGTCTCGGTGATAACAGAGATATCGTCATGGCGGATCGCATTTTTCACATCATTGTTATGCCATAAAGCCACACCTACAATAGCGGCGGCGCATAATCCCGAAACAGAAAGGGACAGCCTCTTTATCAGCAATGCTCTTTTCCGGCGCTGTTCAAGTATCTCGTCGCCTTTTTCAAATATTCTCTCGGCAATTTTAAGAGTGTTTTCGTCATATTCCCTCATAGCTGAATCCCTCCTTCTCAAGAATTTTTTTCAGAGTCTCCTTGGAACGGTACAGAAGATTGCGTATCTGCCGTTCACTTTTTCCCATTATCCTCGCCGCCTCGGTGTTGCTGAAATTCTCAAAGAATACCAGATACAGCACCTGTCTGTAATCGTCCTTCAATTGCTCCATCGCTCGGAGAAGCTGTAGTTTATCCTCATTTCTGACGTGATTCCTCTCGATATTCTCCTTATCGGAAATATCGTACATATCGTCTATCGAGACTTCCCTGCGCCCTGAACAGCGCCTTATATGGTCAACGGCAAGATTC
>CADBAC010000112.1 GCA_902792495.1 Ruminococcus flavefaciens
GAGAGCGGCTATCATCTCCTTTACAGGGATATCGCCCGTGCCCATGATACGGTACTGTACTTTTCCGTCAGCACCCATAACAGAGTCCTTGACTTGTATGTACTTGATGAATTCGCTGAGATTCGCAACTGTAGTCTCGGGAGATTCACCGTTATAGCGGTAGGGGTGGTGCATATCCCACAGAGCGGCAACCTTGCGGCTCTTAACGCCTTCCAGCACCTTTGCAAGTCTTGCAGTATCTGAATAAACGCCGTTTGTCTCAACGAGAAGAGTAACATTGTACTCCTCAGCGATAGGTACAAGTTTCTTCAGAGCTTCCACTATATAGTCGTCATCGACTTCGCCTCCCGGAGCAGGCTCAAGGTCTCCGAGCACCCTTATATATGAAGCACCAAGCTTGTTTGCAAGCTGAGCATATGCTTTTATCTCGTCCTCAGCTTCCTGATATTTGTCCTTGAATTTAAGGCAGGCTCCTGACGAAAGGCATGGTATTTCAAGTCCCAGCGACTGCAGCTTGGCAATGGTATTAGGCAGCTGTCCTTCTGTAAACGGTTGTGCCTTGACAGAGAATATCTCATTGCCGAGACCTCTTATCTCGATGCCGTCGAATTTAAAATCCTTTGCCAGTGAATAAATGTCTGACCATGCCCAATCGGGGCAAGAAAGAGTAGAAAAACCAATCTTCATTTTTATCATTCCTTTACATATTTTTGAGTACTAAAATTCATTAACGCCGCAAATTCTGTTTATAACATAGATGTCAGGATATTAGTGATAGCATTTTTCACCTTCCTTTGCTTGGAACGATAAAAACAAAACCCGTCCCAAAGCGTAAGATTGCTTTGAGACGGGTATTATACAATACTCGCGGTACCACTCAAATTGCGGATATAAAAATCCGCCACCTCTTCGAAGTCTATCAACTTCTATGCACTAACGCAGCATTCACGGGAACCATCTACTGGGTGTTTAAACCTTTGGGAGTTCCAGCTCAGAAGGGAGAAGTACAGGTTCCGGGCATTACTGATTCGCACCAACCATCAGTTCTCTGAAATGCTTTCGCCCTGACTATTCTTCGTCACAGCTTTTCTATTACGATTTGCATTATATCACAAGTTGTATCTCTTGTCAAGTGAGAAACGCTCAAAAATGAAAAAAATAATTTCTAAAATGCGTTTGATTATATAAAAATAAATTCTGCCATCAAGCTATCTTCTTCAAGTATTTCTAAAAGTTTATTCGTCAAATCATCATCTTGGGTAACTATATCTCAGTTGGAGCGATGGTATATGACTTCATGCCGCCATGTCCGCCGAATATCTGCCATTTCCCTATACCGAGACGTTGAAACAGTGCTGTTCTCTCGGCAGTGCAAAGCTCCTTGTCGGTATCTACTGACGTCATAAGTATTGGTGCATATCGGTTGTACTGTGCCTGCTGAGCGGTCATTTCTTTCATATTTACGAAAATATCACCTGTAAAAGCGAGATGGTGATCGTAGTCAATAAGAATAGATTCTCCGGCAAGATGTCCGCCTTTACCTTCAAACAGCTCAAAATGCAGTTCTCCGAAATCAAAGAAGCCTGTTTGTTCTATAAGCTGACTTATTTCCTTTTCATCTCCTACAACGCTCAGTTTTTCAGCTGACACAGCAGTATATGAAGTAAGGACTTTGCAAATTCGTACATACGGCTTGTGCAGTGGATTCATCTCACGGAATCCGTCCTCGTTGTTACTTTCAAGCCGGAGACACTCCGCTGTTTTAGCGCTTGCATACACAGTATCGAAAATCGGCAGCAGTCCGCAATGGTCAACGTCCGCATGAGTTATAAAGCATTTCTTTTTAATGCTGTCAAACTCAGGAATCATGTTTCTGAAAACCGACAGCATTTCTTCTTTATAGCAGGCATAGCCCGTATCGATGAACAGGTATTCGTCACAGCTTTTTATAATTGCCGTATTGCTGCCGCACGGAGGCTCGATAAGGGTTATTACTGTATTATCAGTAATATTATGATGAGTTATCCTTGGCGAGAAATTCCTGCCCCTTGAAGTTGCAAGTAACTCTGCAAAACGGCTTATACTGTCAAAAGTCCGGTAAGGAGATACGCCAGTATCGTCCAGTATTTGCATAGCAAGGTTTGTATTGACTATAAGTTCATTTTTGGATTTGGAGGATATTTCCATCGCAGCCGAGAGTTCATTAACGAATGTGCTGTAAAAGAAGCTGTTGTCATATATCTTCTCAGCATGATTATATTCGATAACTCTGACACTGCAAAGCTTGTTCGCTTCTTCTATGAAATCATTAATTTTATCTGAATTATCAACTATAAGTCCCATTTTGAAAAGCTGGTATTCTGTACCGTTTTCCTGTGAGCTTATGTATGAAATATTGAAATTATGTGCGCTTATAAGCTCAAGTATCGAAGTAACACTTCCGGGTTCATCCTTAAGCTGAAATTCAAGAAGCATAACACTGCGATTGTCCTCGTCACACGGGAGATAACCAATATCAGTCAACTCTTCGGAAGCTTTTGCAAGCTGCTGGGGAGTTCCCTCTGCATCAATAAACAGCATATGGGAATCCACAGCCTTGTTATAGCTTACTCTCGTGATATTTACACCGAGTGAAGCTAAGCATTTGCTTGCCTTCAGAAATGCCCCTATATGATTCGGCATTTTCGTTACGAAAGTCTTGTTCATTATTTCTTGTACTTTGCGTTATCCATTTCACGGATAGCAGCACGGCGGATTTTTCCGCTTCCGACAGTCTTGGGCAGCTCCGGAACGAACTCAACAACTCTCGGATATTTGTAAGGCGCTGTACGCTCCTTGACGTAATCCTTGATCTCTCTAACCAACTCTTCTGATCCTGTCTTATCCTTTGTGAGAACAATGGTCGCTTTTACTACCTGACCTCTTATCTCGTCCGGAACACCAGTAACAGCACATTCAAGAACATATGGCAGCTCCATGAGCACACTCTCGATCTCGAACGGTCCGATACGGTAGCCTGATGACTTGATAACATCATCAACACGGCCCACATACCAGAAATAGCCGTCTTCGTCTACCCATGCGGTATCGCCTGTGTGGTAGTAACCGTCACGCCATGTCTCGGCTGTGTTTTCATCATCGCCGTAGTAGCAGAGTGCAAGTCCGGGAACACCGTATCCTGTGGCATTTTCGTCCTTGAGTTTAACACAGATCTCACCTGTCTCACCTACGCCTGCTGATGTGCCGTCGGGAAGGAGTACCTGTACGTCATACTGCGGATTTGGCTTGCCCATACTGCCGGGCTTGGGCTCCATGCCGACAACATTTGCAATAGTAAGTGTTGTCTCGGTCTGACCGAAGCCCTCCATGAGCTTGATGCCTGTTGCCTTGTAGAACTGGTGGAATACCTCAGGGTTGAGTGCCTCACCGGCGATGCAGGCATATTTAAGTGAAGAGAGATCGTACTTGGAAAGGTCTTCCTTGATGAAGAAACGGTACATAGTCGGAGGTGCGCAAAATGATGTTACATTGTACTTCTTGAACATGGGAAGTATATCATCTGCGTGGAAACGCTCGAAGTCATATACGAATACAGCAGATTCGTTCATCCACTGACCGTAAAGCTTGCCCCAGAGAGCCTTGCCCCAGCCGGTATCAGAGATAGTGAAGTGGAGACCGTTCGGGTCAGCATTCTGCCAGTAGCGTGCAGTTACATAGTGACCGAGCGGGTACTGGTAGCTGTGGAGAACGAGTTTCGGATTTCCTGATGTACCGGAACTGAAGAAAATGAGCATAGGGTCAGTACCACAGGGCGTCTCGGCAGTGCGCTCAAAATGAGTGCTGTATGCCGAAAGCTCCTCGTTGAAATCGTGCCAGCCTTCTCGATGTCCGTTTACGATGATCTTTGTCTTGAGTGAAGGAGAAACAGCACAAGCCTTATCAACTTCATCTGCAACCTCGCCATCAGAAGTACATACGATAGCAGATACTTCAGCCGAATTGAATCTGTATTCAAGGTCGTGTTCCTTGAGCATATTTGATGCAGGGATTACAAGCGCACCAATACGGTGGAGAGCGATGATCGAGAACCAGAACTGATAGTGGCGTTTAAGGATAAGCATAACTCTGTCACCTTTTTTAATGCCCAGTGACTTGAAGTAGTTAGCAGTCTGGCAGGAATACTTCTTGATGTCTTTGAAAGTGAACTTTCTCTCATTATGATCTACATCAACATAGATCATAGCAGTTTTATCAGGACATTTTTCTGCCATTGCATCAACGATATCATATGCAAAATTGAATTTATCCTCATTTACAAACTGAACACCGCTGAGAATTCCGTTCTCATCAGTCTCGCATTTGACAAACTTTTCTGAAACCGGATTCAGAATACCTGCTTTATCAACATTTGTAAGATGATGTTCAGCAATATGCTCGCGGAATTCGGTCATTCCTGTTGTACCGCGCGGAGCCATAACGAAAGCGTAGATCTCACAGTCCTCACCACCGAGAGCGACTTCATCATGCGGCATGGAGCTGTCGTAATAGATACAGTCTCCCTCGTGGAGTATCTCTGTATGTGAACCAACTGTCATGCGTACAGTACCCTTTAAAACTATATCCATTTCCTGCCCGGCGTGGCTTGCCATGTGCAGTGGCTGTGAAAGAGCTTCCTCTGAATATGGAATAACTACATGGAAGGGTTCAACGATCTTGTTCTTGAATTTTGATGCAAGGCGGTTGTAGGCAAAGCCCTTTCTGCGGACGATAGGCAGGCCTTCTCCCTTACGGGTAACTGTATAGCCGCTGAGTTCAGGGCTGCTTCCTTCCATGAGGTCGGTGATGTCAACGTTAAAGGTATTAGCACATTTGTAGATGAACGTGAAACTGAAATCCTGTTCACCTGATTCGTATTTTTTGTAGTCTTCAACGGAGTATCCTGTATTTGCAGCCATTTCTTCAACTGAAATACCAAGGTCATCACGCAGATGTGAAATACGCTCTGCGACCTCTTTGATTCTTACTTCTGCATTCTGCAATTCCGTCATTTTACTCATAATAATCTCTCCTTTTAAAATTTGATACTGGAAAATGAAACGGTCGCAGAAAAATACTGCCGCTGTCTTTACCGCGAAAAACAAAAAACTCGTCTCAAAGATAAATACTTTGAGACGAGTATCATAATCAGATTACCCGCGGTACCACTCAAATTGTGCCGCTATTGCGTAACACCACTTCAGACTCCAGCAAGTCCTATTCATTAACGCAGAATCACGGGAACGCTTATGCTTGACACCGACTCACACCGACCGTCGGCTCTCTGCAGACATTGGCAATCCTCTGCTTGTCTTCCTCATAGCTTATGTTCAGGATTATATCATACAAAAATCCATTTGTCAATACCTTTTTCGAAAAATATTTTTTAATTATTGCGAGATTTTGTTTAATCAAAACACAAAAAGCCCACCACTACGGAGTTAAAATTGTGCTCTGAACCTTATTCCATGACTGAAATTAGATATTTTTAAGTTTTTGAGACTTTTCAAACAGATATGATTTTATTATTGATAAATAATCCTGTCTATGGTATAATACATATATTTCCAAAAGCAAAATTATAAAGGTCATTTTCTTATATACTCAGGGGGTATAATATGTATTTTGATGAAATGAAACTCGGAATGAGTGTTGAGGTAGCCCCTGCGGTTATATACAAAGATAAAATGCTTGCATTTGCTAAAGAGTACGATGATTTGCCGATGCATACAGATGAGGAATATGCAAAGACAACTCACTTCGGTAAACTTATTGCTCCCGGTGTTATGTCATTCATGGCTGTCTGGGCAAAGTACCTTGAAGTAGATTTTTTTGGTAATGAACTGCTTGCAGGTAAATCAACCAAAATTGAATGGCACAAGCCCGTTTTCGCAGAAGATGTGCTGACAGGAAAAGCAACTATAACAAACCTCGTTAAGCGTAATGATAAAAATGGAATCGTAGCCGTATCCTTCGATGTTTATAATCAAAAGGGTGAGCTTGTATTGACTAATGTTACAGAAGCAATTGTAAAATGCAGGTTACAATAAGCGGCATGGAAGGAACTATACCGGCCAGTTGGTTCTCGCATCTTGAAATAGCAATTGAGAGGTTCGAATCCCTCTCTGTCCGCCAGAATTAAAAAGCCTGTATTTCGAGGAAAACGCCGAAATACAGGCTTTTCTGTTACATACAGAAAGCAGTTTTAAATGAAAATTTGCAGTCCCGTGTGCACAAAAAACAGGTGTAATGCACACGAAATGCACACGGAATGCACACGACTGAAAGGCAGTATAACGATAAGAAAAGAAGCCAGCTCCCGTCAGGGAGCTGTTGTTTTTGTAAGTAATAAATTTATTGCTTCCACTCGGACTATATGGAGTTCCGGTTCAAGTCAGGGACGTCGGTTATTATTGAGAAGTGATTAGATATGAGCAATTCCCGCATCGGGTGATGCGGGTTTTTTATAATTTGACTTTTTTCAACTGGTACGATAAAATAAACGGAAACTGGATATATCCAAATCAGAAACTAACTGCTATAATGATTATCAATTAAACAAGGAACTGGCACAAATGCTCAAGGGCGGAGTTATTATGGACGTTACAACACCAGAACAGGCTGTCATTGCGCAGGAAGCAGGTGCATGTGCAGTCATGGCACTTGAACGGATACCGGCTGACATCAGAGCCGCTGGCGGAGTATCAAGAATGAGCGATCCTGCTATGATCCGTTCGATTCAGGAAGCTGTTACGATTCCCGTTATGGCAAAATGCCGTATCGGTCACTTTGTGGAAGCGCAGATACTTGAAGCAATAGAGATCGACTATATCGACGAGAGCGAAGTCCTTTCTCCTGCCGACGATGTTTACCACGTTGATAAGCGGCAGTTCAAAGTACCGTTCGTCTGCGGTGCGAGAGATCTCGGAGAAGCTCTGCGCCGTATTGCCGAGGGTGCTTCGATGATACGCACTAAGGGTGAACCGGGCACGGGCGATATCGTGCAGGCCGTCAGACATATGAGAATGATGAATTCGCAGATACGCCACGCAGTATCTCTCAGTGAGGATGAACTGTATGAAGAAGCAAAGAAGCTGCAGGTGCCGTATGATCTGCTGAAACAAGTCCATGACAGCGGCAGGCTTCCCGTTGTTAATTTTGCGGCAGGCGGCGTGGCAACTCCTGCTGATGCAGCCCTTATGATGCAGCTCGGAGCAGAGGGCGTGTTCGTCGGTTCGGGTATATTCAAATCAGGCGATCCCGTAAAACGTGCTTCAGCAATCGTTCAGGCTGTGACCAACTATACAGACGCAAAACTGATAGCAGAGCTTTCATCAGGACTTGGCGAAGCAATGGTCGGCATCAATGAACAGGAAATAAAGCTCATCATGGAAGAAAGGGGCAAATAATGCGTATCGGTGTTCTTGCCCTTCAGGGAGCATTTGCAGAGCATATATCCAAGCTGAAACAGATAAATGTTGAAGCATTTGAGATCCGTCAGCTAAAAGACCTAAGCGGACATTTTGACGGTCTGATTCTCCCCGGCGGTGAAAGTACAGCTATGCGAAAGCTGTTAGGTGATCTCTCTCTGTATGAACCGCTGAAAGAAATAATACAGAATGGCTTGCCTGTTTTCGGGACCTGCGCCGGTATGATACTGCTTGCCAAAGAAATAGAGGGAGAGGAACCTTGCTTCGGAACGCTCGATATAACCGTAAAACGGAACGCTTACGGCAGACAGCTCGGCAGTTTTCGCTGTGTTGATGAGTTTGCAGGAAAAGAAATTGAAATGCCGTTTATCCGTGCGCCCTATGCAGAACGTGTTGGAGAGGGTGTGAACGTGCTTTCCAGAATCAAAGGAAAAATAGTTGCTGTACAGCAGGATAATCAGCTTGCGACAGCCTTCCACCCTGAACTTACCAATGATACGTCTGTATACGAATATTTCATCAAAATGGTTGAAAACCGCCGGTAAAAGTAGTATAATAAAGAAAAATATACGAAGGGGTGCAGAGAATGTACATTGAGATAGATCACAGCAGCACGATCTGTGCCTATATGCAGATTTATCAGGAATTGCGAAGTCGTATCATCTCAGGAGCATTTGTGTACGGTGCGAAGCTCCCGTCAAAACGTGTGCTTGCAAAGGAGTGTCTTGTCAGCATTATAACAGTTGAACACGCATACCAGCTTTTATGCGATGAGGGGTACTGCGAAATGAAGCCGAGAAGCGGCTGTTATGTTAAGTATTGTTCGGATAACTTCTTTCCTGTATCTGACAAGAAAAATGATTCCACAACACCTTCAAATGCGGCTATTATCCATAATGATAACATCTCTTTCTCAACGGTTTCGTCATTACTAAGAAAAGTAATCCTTGACAGCGGAGAGCGCATTCTCATGAAATCTCCGACAGGCGGCAGTGCTGAGCTACGTGACGCAATATGCCGTTACCTCGCAAGATGTCGAAACATAAACGTTTCAAGCGAACAGATCATCATTGGTTCGGGTGCGGAATATCTGTATGGACTCTGCATCCAGATGCTTGGCAGAGATAATATGATAGCTTTGGAATCTCCCTCGTATGAGAAGATACGTGCGGTGTATACCGCAAACGGCGCTGTCTGCGATATGCTCGAAATGGACAGCGAGGGTATCCGTACCGATGAGCTTGAACGCACACAGGCAAAGATACTCCATGTTACGCCGTTCAACAGCTTTCCGAGCCTTATAACTGCATCTGCTGAACGCAGACATTATTATCTTGAATGGGCTTCTCATAGAAATGCGGTGATCATCGAAGACGACTACGACTCGGAATTTACTCTGAACGGAAAAGCACCACAGACGCTTTTCGCTCAAACGACTGACGAGAACGTGATCTATATCAACACCTTTTCCAAAACGATAGCCCCATCGCTGAGAGCAGGATATATGGTTCTTCCTAAGAAATATCTGACATTGTACAATGATAGAGTAGGCTTTTATTCCTGTACTGTACCTATGCTAGAACAGTTTTTTCT
>CADBAC010000113.1 GCA_902792495.1 Ruminococcus flavefaciens
CTGGAAATCCCTGTATTTGATATCCTGCATCGCAAAAAGCTTTTCTGTTATCTTGTCCATTTCATCCTCCTCAATAAAAATGCCGTTCCCGAGGTCAGTTCAGAAACGGCATTGACTGCCCCCGTGGTCAGTACAGGGACATGGGATCGGTCAGGATCCCAATTGAATTATATCACGGATATTTCCCGTTGTCAAGCAGAATTTCAGCCTCCCTGAAAACGAAAAGAGGGAGGCTGAACAGTAGGATATTATTTCGGGTCATTGCCCGATATTTCAATGATAGCACATCCCCTCCCGGACGGTCAAGGGGAATTATGCAATATATTGTCGCATTTTGACTTATATTCCCCAAAAGCGGTAAAGTTCAAGGACGATCACTGCGGCAACAGTAAGAACATTGAAGATGATATTGAGGATGTACTTCCACGCCTTGCCCTTGTTGTCAGACTTTGAGAAAAGCCCTGCCAAGTCCGAGATTACAGCCGCCCCGCAGATAACTGCGCAGATAATATTGATAATGCACCATACTGCTGAAGGAAGCTTTGTTAAACCCAGCCTGCATACGACGTTAAACATGATATATGAAACAAACACCGTAAATTTCGCCATCTGTGCAGCAAAAACTATTCCGCATCCCTTGTACATTTTCAGCTTATTATTAGCTTTTCTTACGATCTTGATTATTATCAGCACCAGTGCAGCTATGCCCGAAACAAGGTAGTAACAGAAAAGCAGGCCTTTTACAGGGGCGCTGTTGTCACGGACAAGGTCATTTGCCATCTGATGGATGACTACTGTTCCGTCGCTGAGAGATTCGATACACATGATATCCGCATTCTCACCGTCATCGAATTTATACAGATCATTTCCCACAGGCTTGATGTCAACGGATTCTCCCTGAACTTCCATCCTGTATGTGCCGTCGCCCGATCTGATTATACGGACAGGAGCGGCAAGTGCCATAACATAGCGCTGAAAACTTGCGAAGCCCTTTGCAGGTGTTCGTGAATTGACATATGTACCGCTGATATCCGTATCATCTGCGGTCCCGTTTTCGGCTGTATCAGTAGTTTTTGTCTCGCCGAATATCACATCGGGAAGCTCATACAAAAGCGTATCACCGACACCGTTTGACATTGAGATCATTCCGATTCCCGACTTCGGATCAAATTCAAATTCAGTATTACACTGAACTGTACCGCCGTCATGAGTAATAGTTTCTGCATCTCTGTGCATCACCCAGAAACCATAGCTGTTCACTATTATATCGGTATCGCCAACAAAACTGCTGCCCGAGAACATTTTCTTCTGCGTTTCGGAATCCTCAAAAAGCGGTGCACTTTCGTCAAGGAGTGCCTGTCCGTACCTGACGAAATCAGAAATGGTTCCGCAGGCTGAACCGGCAGGATACGGCTTTACCATAACTCTCGGAAGGCCGTTCGGCATTATCTTGCCGTTCATTGGATTTACAGCGTATCCTTTCAGCTTCACGCTTCTTTCACGTACCCACTCATTATCGGAAAAATCGGGAGCAATGGAAGTATGCTCCATTCCCAGCGGCTCATAGATGTGATGCCTGATGTAGTCCACATAGTCCTCGCCGCTGACTCTTTCCACGATGTATCCTGCAAGAGCGGCACCGAAATTGGAATAAGTCGTCACCTCTCCTGGATGATATATCTGCGGAGGTTCAATGTCCTGAAGCATAGTTCCAAGGTCGGTGAGATCGTCTGTATCTGCGGTCCAGATAGAATATGTAGTCTCGCACCAGCCTGCGTCGTGGTTCATCAGATCCATCATTGTTATGGTATCGTCATATTTCAGCTTTTTCAGAAAGCCTTCGGGAAGATATGTGCGGATGTCGGCGGTAAGGTCAAGCTTGCCCTGTTCATTCAGCTGCATAACGCTGACCCATGTGAGAGTTTTGGTAATGCTTCCCCAGTCGTAAACGGTATCCTCATCAGCAGGGATGTTCTCCTCCTGATCCGCATTGCCGAAATAGCCTGTGTAGAGCGTCTCGTCTTTGGTAAAGACAGCTGTTTCGAGAGAAGCGAATTTGCTGTCAGCGATCTTCTCCCTGATCCTGCTTTCGATCTCGCTGAACTTGCATCCCGATGGTGTAACATTTTCAGCAGCACAGGCCGTAACAGCCATATTCGGCACTAACATCACAGCCGAAGCAACGGCAGTGATAATTTTCCTGATATTCATAATGATCCTCCTTCATCACGATAGTGTTCATCTTTATGAGATAAGTATACGATCAGAAAGTTAAGGAAAAATCAGAAAAACCGTAAAGAAAAGGTTATCTCAAATTGTGAATAACGTGCTGATTGTATATCTCGTATATACACATTATACCGAATATACCAACACTTGTCAAGAGGATATTTCAAATTTTTTCAAAAAGGCGAGATCAGGTTCTGCGCTTCCGGATAAACACAATGCCCCTGAGAGTTAATAACACTCAGGGGCAAAACTTATGTATTGGTATACGCCGCTAAAGAATCGTAGTTTTTGCATCACAGCTTATCCGCAGAGGAGTAATACTGTTCACGGTACTGTCGGGGTGTCAGGCCTGTTTCCTTTTTGAAGACGCTGATAAATGCGCTTTGTGAGGAAAATCCCAATGCAAAGGATATCTCCGAACAGGAGTGGTCGGAGTATTTCAGCAGATTCTGTGCGGTGTCTATCTTGGCTTTTGTAATGAAGTGCTTTATGGTCGTGCCTGTCTCCTTTGAAAAAAGCTTTGACAGGTAGGTGCTTTCAAGTCCTACTGCTGATGCAAGAGTTTTAACGGTAAGGTCCTCATGGAGATGGTCGTAGATGTAGTCGATACACTTGCGGATATGAAGCGATATAACGTTGCTTTTCCGCAGTTCGTGCATACGTTTTGCGTAGTCCGTGCGCATCTCGTCAAAAATATCGAGGATACCTTCATAGTCGTTGCATACGTCCGCTTTCCTTATATAGATGTCACCGAGAGTGTAGGCCTCGTCGTGACTCATTCCGCCTGCCACGCACACACGGGCAATAACAGCGACCGACACTATCATGTGATATCGCACATTTCTTATGGGGTCGTCGGAAAGCTTTCCCTTGCCTTCGCTGAAATTCTTCCTTACCTTTGCGAATGTCTTTTTCACCGATTCCACATCGCCGTCACGGATATCCATATACTTTGACATTTCACTGGCAAAAGGAAGACGAGTGAATCCGTTCATCCTCTGGACGTAAAGTCTGTAGTTGAGTTCTTTGCCCGTATCCATAAAACACCTCCTGAAATTGCGGTTTCCTGCCATTTATTGCGCTGTTTGTATTATACCATGTTTTTGCTAAAAAAACAATGGTTTTGATATAATCCGGATCACATTAGGGATATAATACCATTTGAGGAAATACCCGAAGGCAGAATGCACTGAACCTGCCTTGATGCTGCGGCCGCTGAGTGCAGACAGCCGTGCCTGCCGCATCAGGGTATTTTCCGGCGCTGAAAACAGATAATAGCGTCGGGATTCTCAAGGAGGGTTAACTATGGCAAAGACAAACGACATGACAAACGGAAGCGTACCCAAAATGATATTCAGCTTCTTCATACCCATGCTGATGACCAATCTGCTTCAGCAGATTTACAATTTCTCCGACACAGCCATTGTGGGAAAGGGGCTGGGAGACAATGCACTGGCGGCTGTAGGCAATATGTCGTCGCTGACTTTTCTCATCATCGGCTTCTCTATGGGTATGGCAAACGGATTTGCTGTCATCATCGCACAGAATTACGGCGCAAAGGACATCAAGGCACTGAAAAGTTCCTTTGCAGCTTCCATAAAGCTGGCGCTGGTGATATCAGCATTTCTCACATTCATAAGCCTGTTTTTCCTGAGAAGGATAATGGTGCTTATGCAGACCTCGGATGTGATAATCGAAGACAGCCTGAGATACGGCTACATCATTTTCGGAGGCCTTACTGCGACAATAGCTTACAATATGAGCGCCTGCATACTCAGGGCACTTGGCGACAGCAGAACACCTTTCACCGCTATCATCGTCTCATCCATCATCAACATCATCCTTGACTGCGTGTGCATTTTCGGACTTCACACAGGAGTTGAGGGCGCAGCTGCGGCTACTATTTTTGCTACGTTCTTCTCGGCGGGAGTTTGCTTCAGAAGGATAAGCAAGATCGAGGAATTATCGCTGAAAGGCCATAACGTCAAGCCTGACAGAAATATGTACCTGCTTCTCCTCAAAAACGGCCTGCCCATGGCGCTTATGAATTCCATAACAGCTGTCGGATGCATAGTGGTGCAGTACTTCGTAAACGGTCTCGGAGTTGCCTATACTTCGGCATATTCAGCTTGCAGCCGCTATCTTAATATGTTCATGCTCCCCGGAGTTACAGCAGGCTATACAATGTCTGCATTTGCAGGACAGAATTTCGGTGCAAGAAAGTACGACCGCATCAGAGAAGGCATGAAAGTCTGCGTACTCATAGCACTTACCGCATACGTGATCCTCGGCTCTGTGATGATACTTCTGCCGAGACAGCTGGCATCAGTAATGCTCAACGGCGAGGAGACCATCTCACTTGCGGCAATGTTCCTGCCTGTCTGTGGAGTTATGATCTTTGCGGTAGACCTGCTTTTCGTATTCAGAAACTGCGTACAGGGAATGGGATTCCCTATGGTGCCCATGATCTCAGGCATACTTGAAATGGTACTGAGAATATCCGTCATAGTTCTTCTCATCAGCGGACTTGGCTTCAGGGCGACCGCACTTGCCGAGGTAAGCGCATGGACAGGCGCACTGCTCATGAATATGACAGCCTACTTCGTCTACATCAGAAAATTCTCCCCCTCAAAGAAAACAGCGGTTTTAGGACTTTCAAGATAAGCCGATAAATTGCAGCGTTTCATATGAGCGAAAGATCGCTCGCTTTCAATAATAAAAAGAAGATCCACCCGAACTTTCATCCTGTTCGGGTGGATCTTTCGTGTTATGTGATAAGTCTTACATCACGGCTGATACCCTGTTATCCTATCAATAATTTACGGACATTGCCGTATAATATGTCAGGATAACGGAGGCATCACGGCCGTCGATAACGCTGTCGTTATTAGCGTCTGCGGCTATTCTCTGCGAAACGCTGAATGCTGAACTATAGCCTGCGGATATCCTTGCGTAATCGGTAAGAACAGCTGATGCGTCACGGCCGTCAACTATACTGTCTCCGTTTACGTCGCTTCCCGAGC
>CADBAC010000114.1 GCA_902792495.1 Ruminococcus flavefaciens
TTAAACTTTACGGTGACGCTAACTGTGACGGTATCGTTAATATCTCAGACGCAGTTCTTATCATGCAGAGCATGGCAAATCCTTCCAAGTTCGGCGAAAACGGAACTGACGCACTCCATCTTACTCCGCAGGGCAGAGTTAACGGCGACTGTGAAAGCGTAGGAAACGGCCTTACAAATAAGGACGCCCTTGCTATCCAGCAGCTCATGCTCGATCTTATATCATCACTCCCTGCAACTATATGACCTCCTATCCATATAGTGCAAGGATAATCCCCCAAAAATGGGATCACCAATTCCCTCGGTGATCCCGACACAAAAAAGCCATAGCACTCATACAAGCGCTATGGCTTTTTTGTTTGCCCTTAGCCGCACCTCGTCAGAACAGTCAATGTACGGTAATAAGATGTAAGCTGTAAAGATGCGTCTGTACCATGTCTGAGCGTAACAATAAATGAGGATTCGGACCCCACGCCGCTCCTGACGCACCACCTAAGTGTAAGTTTTTACTCGAAAACTTACAAAAAGCCCATTCGCCCTGTCCTGACTACACCATAACCGTTACAGAAGATCGGCAGACCAGTTGGCCGCCTGGATAGCATTGTCAATAAGGCGGTACTCCTTTGACATTGAATCTATCCTCTTCTGGATCTCCTTGACATTTACAGTGCTGATAAGCTTGATCTCAGTCATTCTCGCTCTGCGTCCTGTCTCACTTGCAGCAGCTGCAAGTTCCTTGAATGCCGAAAGCCTGATACTAAGTGTATCACGTTCAGCTATGAGATCGGTTATAGTCTTATCGCCGACCTTGACAGTACAGTTCGTGTGATTGATCCTTCTCATTAGTTCTTCAAGTCTGTCAAGAGAAGAATCAAGTTCACGAAGCAGTTCAGCAGGATCTTCTGCCGCAGGTTCATTTTCCTGTATGATGGCATTGTTCCGCAGACGCACTCTCAGCTGTTCAATGTTTCTGTTAAGGTCTGCTCTTTCCTGTAAAGCTTCTGCAAGTTTCATATTTACACGCTCCTTCATAAAATATGCTGATATTATTGCCCGATATGCAGGAAGCAGATCGGTAATCTGCGTATCTGCAAGGGCTTTGAAATAATTTATAATGAATGCTTGCATTCAGTATAACATTTAATCCGCTAAATGTCAACTTCAGCCCTGTACTTCATGCGGTAGTTGGTGGGAGTAGTATTCTCTGCT
Source organism: Ruminococcus flavefaciens (assembly GCA_902792495.1). Taxonomy (GTDB): domain Bacteria; phylum Bacillota; class Clostridia; order Oscillospirales; family Ruminococcaceae; genus Ruminococcus; species Ruminococcus flavefaciens_Z. Next base: position 1,209 of record CADBAC010000114.1, read on the forward strand.
TTGCGGAACTGCTTCGTGAAGTGTATGTACGATGAATAGCCGCATTTTTCCGCAATTGCAGTCACTGTCAGATCAGTCTCTCTCAGCAGCTTTTTTGCTGCTTCAAGACGTATATGTATCAGGCTGTCGATAATGCTCATCCCGAAATTCGCACGGTAGTATTTCTGGAGGTAACTCTTGCTTATGCCAAGTTCACGGCTTATGCTTTCGATGCTCCATTCCTGCTGAGGATAGATCTGCATCCGCTCACGTATCATGCAAAGCTTCTCATAAAGCGGATTCGGAGTAACACTGCCGTCGATGACAAATCCCAATCTCTCATTGAGAAGCGAACGTCTTACAGCTTCCGAAAGGCCGTATTCACTGCTTTTTATCTCAGCGCAGGATATCACTATACGATGCTCTTTTCCGAACAGAGATGAGATGTCCCTGCTTCGCAGCTCTCTGTAAATCTGCCGTGTACGTGCAGGCCTTTCCGATAAAACAGCGTAAAGACCGTTGGTAACTATTGCGCATTTCTCGCTGCTTTCAAGGCTTTTCATGAGTATCTCCTCAAACTCGGTCACAGCTGAACGCAGATCGGTCCTGTCTTTTTCAAGGAATAGTCTGCGGATGCTTTGTATCTCAACGGTAATAAGCGTATCAGCATTTTGCCGCCGCTTTCTTTCAAGGATATTCACATGAGGGAAAAGCGAATAGGATGCACTGTCGCTCTCGCCTGAAAAATAACTATTGTAAGAAAGACTTGCAAATCTCGCAAGTATCAGGTTTAGTTCGTAGATAAAGCTGACGTAGCCTTCAGCGAAAGTCTCACAGTTTTTGCCGAAAGACAGCACTGAATAACCATACTCATCACTGCCGTTCCTGAGAAGATTCACAAAAAGCGCCATTGGTCTGCGGTCTTTCTTTTTCAGTTCGGGATGAATGTCCACTGCCCTGAATTTCTGCTCTGAGACAGTTATCTTCCCCGATGCCGAAGAAGTGATATATCTTATCATCTCTGACCTGTGATCGGTATGCATACCCGTCCGTGATACACTGCCGGAAGAGTTGGTATAATCAGCCGAAAGGCAGATATCGAACCAACTATACTTGTAGAAATATCGGCTGTATCCGCAGAATCTGACAAGGGCTTCTTCAAGGTCTTTTTCATTCATGCATTCCATCGCTATGGACGGAACAGACAGTTCCCGGCTGTATTTTTCGGATATGAACTGATGTCTGCTTTTCCTGAGATCCATATTTCCGAACGGACTGCATCCACAGCTTGCGCCTGTGTGAAGTCCATCGGTATTATCCGATATCCTTGCTGCTGTATTGCCCGTCATAATGCGGTAAAGCCGTCGCACCGAATCCGCACCGAGCTGCTGATCGACCCTTTTATAGCTTGTGATATTGATGAAGGACGCAGGCTGACTGTCACTGAAGTCAGCTCCCGTGACTGCAATATCATCGGGGACACTTATCCCTTTAATGGCGAGGGCACTGATAAGTGCGGCCGCAAGTGCATTATCTCCGCATACCACTGCGTCGGGACGCTTTTTCTTTCCCCTGATGAGATCATCGGTGAATCTGTCGATATGCCCTGATGAAACATCGCCGTAAATAAAACTGTTCCTGTCATAGTAAAGGCCGTGACGCTTCATGGAATCGCAGAATCCGCTTATTTTTTCTTCATAGGAATTATCTCCCTTAGCCCCCGACAGGAAGTATATGACCCTGCATCCGTGAACATCAATGAGGTGATCTGTTATCCTCTCAAAAGGACGGCGCTCATTCGGTGCAGTATTGTCGAATATGTTATGCTCGGTACCTCCTGCGATCATCACGGGCTTGCCTGTCCGCATCAGAAGCTGTTCTGTCTGTGCCCGTCTTTTTTCGCTGCCGAAGGATCTGCTGATATACAGGAACCCGTCAAATCTTTCGGACATCACAAGCTTGAACAGATTCATCTCGCTGTCGGTATACCGGCTTTCCTTTGAACTTTCGCCTTGCAGCGTTGACAGCACGGCAATGTCACAGTTTATACGGAATGCCTGAGCGATCATTCCCTTTATGATACCGCTGACATTTTCATCGTATGCTTTTTCGCATACCACACCAAAAAGCAGTTTTCTTCCCATAGCATCACATCCTTTAGAGCGTTTATATGTCATATTATATCATATATCAGCAAAAGCCGCAATAGTATATGACATAATTGTACGGATAAACTTATAAACAAAGTAACATTAAACACAAAAAATCATCAAAAATGATACGATAAGTCATTGATTTTACACGTAAAAAATGTTATTATGTATATAATGAATATTAAGTTGAGCGGACAATGATATTTATTATCAATTATTTTATTCAGGGGGAATAAATTATGAAGAAACATTTAAAAAAAGCGACAGCCGCTTTAGCCTCCCTTGCAGTCGCAGCAGGAACCTGTTCCACAGTTTTTACACAGTTCGCTGCAAACGCTGCTTACGGTAACGGCGGAAACGGCTCAGCTATCATGGAGTATCTCGACAGAGGTATCTATGCTATCCAGTCAGGCGAGGGTATGTTCGTCAGCTGGCGATTCAATGCCAACGATGCTGACGATGCGGAATTCCAGCTTTTCAGAGATGACAAGCTCATCTACACCAGCAAGGCAGGCGCTCCTACAAATTACTGGGACGCTGAGGGAAATTCCAACTCAAAGTACCGTGTTGACACCATTGAAAACGGCGCAGTAAAATCTTCGGATAACTGCAAATTCACATCGGGTACGAATTATTTCGATATTCCGCTGAATAGTCCCGGAAGCATCTATTCACCTAATGATTGCTGTGTCGGTGATGTTAACGGTGACGGACAGTATGAGATATTCCTGAAATGGGATCCGAACGATTCTCAGGATAACTCCAAGACAGGCCCTACAAGCAAAGTTTATATCGACTGCTATACTCTTGAAGGACAGCAGCTCTGGCGTATAGATATGGGTAGAAATGTCCGTGCAGGTCAGCACTACACTCAGATGTGTGTTGCCGATTTCGATTGCGACGGCAAGGCTGAACTTATCACCAAGACCTGCGACGGCACTGTTGACGGCAAGGGCAATGTCATCGGCGACGGCAGCAAAAACTGGGTAAACAGCGCAGGCACGATCCTTGACGGTCCCGAGTATCTCACACTTTTCGAGGGCGCAACAGGTGCGGCTCTGGATACTATCGAATTCCCTGTTCTCAGAGGCGACGCTACAAGCAGTGCGGCAAAGACTACATGGGGCGATAACTACGGCAACCGCTGCGAGCGTATGAATTCAGCTATCGCTTACCTTGACGGTGTTCATCCGTCTGCAATTTACGGCCGTGGATACTATACAAGGCTTTCACTTTCTGCTGTTGATGTACGCAACGGAAAGCTTGTAAAGCGCTGGGTATACGACACAGGTTTCAATCAGAACGATCCTGCTTACGGCTGCGGCAACCACAACGTAATGGTAGCCGACTTCGATAACGACGGCAAGCAGGAAGTCTGCATGGGCGCAAGTGCTTTCGACGATAACGGAAAGCTTCTCTGGTCCACAAAGCAGCTCCACGGCGACGCTATGCACATTGGTGACCTCGACCCGAATCACGAGGGTCAGGAAGTATTCATCTGCCACGAAGACGGAAAATACGGTATTTCTTGCATTGACGGCAGAAACGGTAATATAATCTGGCATTACGACGGTGACAAGGATACAGGACGCTGCTGCGCTGACAATATCGTTGCAGGAAACAGCGGTGCTGAATTCTGGGGCTCAAGACCTGCTAATGCTGTATTCGATGTTAACGGCAAGCAGATAGGCAACAAGTCGCCTGCTATGAACTTCCTCATCTACTGGGATGGCGACCTTGAGCGTGAACTTCTCAATGATATCACTATCACAGACGGTGCGGCTATAAACAATTATCCCGAAATATTCAAAGCAAAAGGCTGTGCTTCAAATAACGGTACAAAGGCTGTTCCTTGTATCACTGCCGACCTTTTCGGTGACTGGCGTGAAGAACTTGTTCTCCGTACAGA
>CADBAC010000115.1 GCA_902792495.1 Ruminococcus flavefaciens
GCTTCCCCGATGATTCTGCTGAGGATCCCTTTGAGGTGCTTACAGAGGATGAGAAAAAACTCCTCGAAGCATACTACGACACAGACTACGGTCAGCGAAGCGCTGCTGCAAAGAAAATGGGCATTTCCCTTGCAGCTATGTATCAGAGAGTACACAAGATAAAAAAGAAACTGAGAAAAGATCATGATAGCTGATGAAGCGCCTCCCTTAGGCTTTCGTCGGTTAAGATACATAATGAAAGAGCAGCTGTGGTAATGCACTGCCGAAGCTGCAACGTATGGAAAAGGAGTGATGTTCGGATGAAAGACACAGATAGTATTATTCCGAATGAACTGTCTGATGAAGTAATGCTCAGTGACCTTCAGCAAATGCTGGATGAAGAGCTTGCTAAACCTGAAAAGGAAAGGGATATGGATGCTGTCCGTGATATCACAGCAGCAATTGTTGAGCTGTCAGATGTGAAGATTCCTTCACCGCCGTCAGCTGATGATATCATGAATAAGGTCGCAGAGAAAAAGAGAAAGAAGATCGGCCATATAAGAAGATGGGTTACTGCACTGAGTGCCTGCTTCGTTGTCGGTTTCGCTCTCAACTGCTATACTCTCGCAACCTACGGCGAAAATATCTTCGAGGCTGTCCTGAAAAGAACAAGGAGCGGATTCTCTGTTGATCTCTCCCGTATGCCTCACAACGACGAAAGGGATCCTGTAAAACCTCCCAGGGATGACCCGAAACCACCGCCGACAGGTACTGCATGGTATGACCCGCTTCTGCCATGGCTCTCGATAACCACCGAAACAACGGCTGCTCCTGTGACTACCGAGACCACACCTGATAATAACGGAGGCACTGCTCCTGATAAAATGGTGGATTATATCGCTGACAGCATGATAGACGGATGCAGCGAACATGGGATCGTTCCATTCGTTCCCTCTGAGCTTCCGGCGGAAATGGCTTATAACGGATTCTTTGAACTGAAGGAATCCCACTACGAAGCTATGGAAGACTCCGAGGATATGGACTTTGTTTTCGATAACGGAAACAGACAGCTTTTCAAGATAACTCTTGAGAAGTACAAGTCGGAGGAGGATCTCCCCGAGGTGCTTATCCCCAGCGATAATGAGGATTATCTCGAAGGAGAGGAGAACGGTACTCATGTATATGCCTTCCCTAACCGCAACAGGGTAACGGCAATATTCGTACACGAGAATATCACCTACACTATTACAGGATACAACATTTCCGCTGACGCTATAATGAGGCTGGCCTACAGCTTCGTACCGTCCGATCAGGGCATTAAGTGAGGGCAGCGGAATGAGATGGAAATTATTTACGGCAGCAGCTCTCGGAGCTGTGCTGATGTGCGCTCCCACGGGATGGAACGTCTATGCAGCGGATTATACCGCTTATGAGGAGTATGAAAAGGCAATAGGCCTTATTGAGAAGTGTACGCTGACCTGTAATGCTACAGAGGACGGTGTTATATATATAACTGCAAAGACTCAGGTTTCTTCCGCAATGGAGGAAGTCGGATACAAGAATATAACAATCCAGCACAGCGACGACGGTGAAAACTGGACCGACGAACAAGTGCTGAGCGACCTTACTAAAAGCAATGTGAGATACTATAATATCAACAATCTCAAAGTGCAGGTCAATGGAACAGGCTATTACCGTGTTGTATGTGTCCATTACGCAAAGGGCGTGCCTTTCGGAGAGGACACCACACAGATACAGACTGCTATCAATACCTCGGAAGCATCGTATCTGAAACCGCCTTCAACACCTGTAACTACAGCAAAGTCAACAACTTCTTCATCAACAACGTCCGCAAGGACAACTGCCACATCTGCTAAGAATACGTCATCAACGACACGTTCGGGAAGCAGTACGGCATCATCTTCGGGCAGTGCTGCAAGCACAACTTCCGCAGCAGCAACTACGGCTAAAAGCGGCAGCTCAGGAAGTCAGGCACCGAAAACAGATTCACCTTCAACAGGTTCAAAAGCTCCGCTGGGAGCAGCAGTAATGCTGATCGGTTCAGGTGCGGCAGCTTGGACAATGAGAAGAAAAGAGCAATAATAATAAAAGCCATAATATCCGTGCGGATGTTATGGCTTTTTAAATAAGGGGGCGGTAATATGGCAAAATATAAGAACCTGTCCACATAGGGATTCATGCACGTCTTTTCGTCAAATTTTGCCGGTGACTGCGTTAAAAATCCTTGAAGGGCGACAGCCCGTCGGTGGATTTTTGCCTTGTCACCGACAAAATTATGCCTGAAAATCCGCACATTCACCCTATGTGGACAGGTTCTAAATTCAGATCTATGATGGATTATGGCAGCAGCCGCCGAGCGCCCTTAATATGCTGTATCGGCAAATGACTTTTGGGACAGACTGAAAGGGCGGACAATGTCCGCCCTGAATTATTTATCGCAGGAGATATAATCGAACCAATCGGGATTGAATATCTTGTTGCCTTTCTGCGGAATGAATTCACCGAAAGGGAAGCCCCTTGATTCAATGAACGCAATGGCATTGTCAAGCCTTTCGTAGGTGTAGTATTCGTCCTTGCCTGAGTCCATAGCGTCGTATTCAAAGTCATAGATGCAGATATAGATAAGGTATAAAAAGCCCTTTTTCTGTATTCCGCAGTCTCTGCCTGTTTTGTCGCCGTATTCCCTGTAACCTATCTGCTTGCCGCTTTCGATCAGGTTTATCTGTTTTTCGTATTTCATATGCTCACTCCCTGCTTGTATTCTTACTTACATTATACTTTTTACGGCATGATGTGTCAATAACAAAAAGGCGAACCCGAATGATTCGAGTTCGCCTTAATATTTATAATTCCGAATTCCGCATTACGAATTCCGAATTAATGATTCACAAGCGAATCATTAATACATTCCGCCTGCTGGCATTGCAGGAGCAGCAGGAGCGTCTTCCTTGATGTCAGCAACAAGGCTCTCTGTTGTAAGAACCATTGAAGCAACGGAAGCAGCGTTCTGGAGTGCGCTTCTTGTAACCTTAGTAGGATCAACGATACCTGCGGGGATCATGTCTGTGTAAACCTCGTTGTATGCATCGAAGCCGTAGCCTACCTTGCGTGAACGGATGATCTTGTCAACGATAACGCTTCCTTCAAGACCTGCGTTCTCAGCGATCTGACGTACAGGAGCCTCAAGAGCCTTGAGGATGATCTTAGCACCTGTCTTCTCATCGCCTTCAAGTGTAGGAACAAGCTTGTTAACAGCAGGGATAGCATTTACGAATGCTGTACCGCCGCCTGCTACGATACCCTCTTCAACAGCAGCCTTTGTAGCAGCAAGAGCGTCCTCGATACGAAGCTTCTTTTCCTTCATTTCGATCTCTGTAGCAGCGCCGACCTTGATAACAGCAACACCGCCTGCCAGCTTAGCAAGTCTCTCCTGGAGCTTCTCACGGTCGAAATCGGAAGTTGTTGTCTCGATAGCGGCTCTGATCTGAGCAACTCTTGACTTGATAGCTTCCTTGTCGCCTGCGCCGTCAACGATGATAGTGTTCTCCTTCTGGATAACTACCTGCTTAGCCTGACCAAGCTGTGAAATCTGAGTCTCGCTGAGTTCAAGGCCGAGTTCGGAAGAAATAACTTCACCGCCTGTGAGAACTGCGATATCCTTCAGCATTTCCTTACGTCTGTCACCGAAGCCCGGAGCCTTTACAGCAGCAACCTTGAATGTGCCACGGAGGTTGTTGAGGATGATAGTTGTAAGAGCCTCGCCCTCAACGTCTTCAGCAATGATAACAAGCTTCTTGCCCATCTTTACGATCTGCTCGAGAAGCGGGAGAATGTCCTGGATAGATGAGATCTTCTTGTCTGTGATAAGAACGAAAGCATCGTCGTAAACAGCTTCCATCTTGTCAGCATCTGTGACCATGTAAGGTGAGATGTAGCCTCTGTCGAACTGCATACCCTCAACTACTTCGCTGTAAGTCTCAGCAGTCTTGCTTTCTTCGATAGTGATAACACCGTCAGAAGTTACCTTTTCCATTGCCTCAGCGATGAGCTTGCCAACGTTCTCGTCAGCAGAAGAAACAGTACCTACTCTTGCGATATCATCACTGCCCTGAACAGCCTTTGAGTTGTCAACGATAGCCTTTACAGCAGCGTCAACAGCCTTAGCGATACCCTTCTTGAGAACCATCGGGTTAGCGCCTGCTGCGATATTCTTCATACCCTCACGAACGATAGTCTGAGCGAGGAGGGTAGCAGTTGTTGTACCGTCGCCTGCAGCGTCGTTTGTCTTAGTAGCAACTTCCTTGACGAGCTGAGCGCCCATGTTCTCGAAAGCGTCCTCAAGTTCGATATCCTTAGCGATAGTAACACCGTCGTTAGTGATAAGGGGAGCGCCGAACTTCTTGTCGAGGACAACGTTTCTGCCCTTAGGACCCATTGTTATTCTTACTGTATCAGCAAGCTTGTCGATACCTGCCTGAAGTGCTTTTCTTGCGTCTTCGCCGTACTTTATATCCTTAGCCATGATAAAATCTCCTTTGAATCAATTCTTGATTCGTAATGCGTAATGCGTAATTAAATGTGTTCGCATACGCTCACGAATTTTAATATTTAGATACATCGCCGTAAGGCGATACCATAATTACGAATTCCGAATTATGAATTACGCATTATTTAACGATTGCGAGTATGTCTTCCATTCTTACGATGATATACTCCTCACCGTCGAGTTTAACGTTAGTACCTGAGTACTTGGAAATGAGGACCTTATCGCCCTTCTTGACTTCCATTTTAACATCTGATGTACCGGGGCCTACTTCGATGACCTCAGCGAATTCCGGCTTTTCCTTAGCGGAGCCTGTGAGGATGATGCCGCTCTGAGTGGTCTCCTCAGCTTCAGCCATTTTTACGACAACTCTGTCCTGTAGTGGTTTGATAGTCATAATATATACCTCCTGAAAAATAATAAACGAAATCATTTTTAGCACTCTCTTTCTTCGAGTGCTAATTATATTTTACCATCTTTTTAAGATAAATCAAGTCTATTCTTCAAACTTTCACAAACTTTGGCGATATGCACAGTTTATGCTGCGTATGTTGAAAAGTTGAGATGGCTGTTGAAGACCGGGGAAATCAATTTTCAAAATAAAATGTCATGTTACGAATGATTTTTGTAGGGGCTGCCTTCGGCGGCCCTCCTGATTATTGCAAGGACTGCCAAAGGCAGCC
>CADBAC010000116.1 GCA_902792495.1 Ruminococcus flavefaciens
ACTATAAGTGATGAAACAGCTTCCGTCCGGCTGATTTTTGATTCTCCATACCTTAGGTGAACTAAGCTGAAGCACATTTCCATATCGCTGTGAGAGATACCTTCCGCTGTTTACGTTCTTTATGAAGTATAAACCGTCGGAGATAATGCTGTCTGCATTAATACTCATTTCATTTTCAGCGGAATATGCTGAATTCATCGGTATACTCATATGAGACGCCGATGTAGAAAGCATAAAGGCAGCTGCTATCGGGAGCAGTTTTTTGGGGTTGACACCGTGCATAGATCTTACCTCCTGATCATTAAATAAGTCCTTGTTTTCTCGCCTGCTCAACTATCATTTGTGCGATCTTTGATGCTCCTGCATTACTCAGATGTGTATTGTCTATCTTCGTTCTGGCTGTATCAGCATAGCAATGCATTTTTGCAGTCTCGGATGCTCCGCCTGCATTATAAAGATTATTATAAAGCTGAGTTGTGAGGTCAGTCATATCTATAACTGCAACATTATTTTGCTTGCCAAGAGTTATCATAGCCTGTTGATACGGAGTGTGCTGCTTATAATTTGCCTGACCGCCAGATGCTCGTCTTGTTATCGGTGTGATAAGAACAGGTACAGCACCTTTATTTTTCGCAAGATCTATATAATACGCAGTGAGTATGTATTCATAGGAATAGCGTCCTTGAGAGTCTTTTCCTGTATTGTCAAGAGTATTCCGGTCAAGTCCGGGATAAGTACCAATTCCCGGATACTGAGCTTCATCTGTTTTTTCGTCATTGTGTCCGAACTGAATAAACAGATAATCGCCCTTGCCAAGAGAGTTTTTCAAGGTCTGATAATTCTTCTCCACAAGAAAGCTGCGTGAGCTTCTGCCCGACAGGGCGAGGTTCGTCACTGAAACTCCGCTCAGCTGCTCTTTCAACTTCATCCCCCAGCCATATCTGTTGAGAGTTTGCTGGGTATTGCTGTCATACTCACATACAGTCGAATCACCAACAAGGTATATTTTCCCTGAGAAACTCGTCTCTGACGGTTCGTAGTGGGTAACAGTCGTTGTCACAGCGACTGTCGTTGTGACAGGAGCAGTAGTGACAACAGGTCTCTCAGTCTGTGCTGAGAGAACACTGCCAACTGCAAGCTTACGCATGAGCACCATATCAAAAACATCAAGGCGTTCATCATTGTTCATATCGCCAAACTGCCAGTCTTCAACTCTGCCTGCACCGAGAAGATATTTCTGCATAGCAACCAGGTCTGCAACATTGAATTTACTGTCCTTATTAACATCACCAAGATGAGGTGCTGCAAAAACAGTGTAATTCATGCAGTTTGCCGACTGACCGTTGCTACCGAGTGTAACTCTATCGTCCTTGCGCAGGCACCTGCTGTAAACTTCAAAAGTTACATCATTACTTGAGCTTATCTGCATCGAAGTCTTCTGCCAGTCTCTGAGCCATTCAGGTACATTTTCAACACGAATATCCAACGCAGTATATACTGTCATATTCTGACCTGCTCTGAATGAAGCCTGTACTCCTTCCGAAAACTTGCCATCACAGTCAGTATGTATATACTCTGCTCCTTTTAATAGTTCAGGCAAAGCGAGGTATGTGAACTCTCTGTCTGTATACAGCTTATCACCTTCAGCTATTTCCTTTTTGACAGACCATACTGCCCCGTTTTCAATATTCAAGTCAGCAATTAATTCACCGCTGAGTTGTACAGGCGTTGTCTGAACAGGCTGCTCGTTCATTTTTATGCTTGGAGCTGTAACATAACCTGCCGATGGATAACCTGCCTTTGTAAAAACTGCATAGGTATAATTCGCCGCAGATGACTGCGCTCCGGTATACTTTGTGCAGTAATTCTTTGCCTCCTCTGCTGATTTCACGGAATATGTATAATTTGCATTCGGACGCCATGTGCATTTTTTCGCTTTCCCTTCGATCTGTGTACGTTTGCAGCTTACAAATACAGATCCGCTCTCTGCATAAGAACCGGGATATGTGACCTCATTCCAGTCACATATAACATTTCCTCCGTTGCTGTAATAACAATTTTCAGCGTAGATCTTTGAAGCAGTATGTACAGTGTATGCCATGCTGAACTTATCGACATAGTTGTTGAATGAATGGAAATATCCGTATCGCATAAGAGCAGGTGCTCGGGTAAGGGTATCCTTGTAATAATTATCAGCAAGTGTAGCAAGCGGATGATTATTGTAAGTCTTGTAAGTGGCTTCGTCATCAGCAGGATATCCAAGAAGTACGCCGTATTCGTGAAGTCCGAACTTGTTGTCGGAGATAGTGATGAAGTCAGTTGTTCCCTTGAAGTTGAGGAATTTATCCCAATCATCCAGCTTTGTTGAAGCTCCGTTAAGCTTATCATGTCCGACAAATTCACAATGGTCTATCCAAAAGTTAGTACCATAGGCAAACTCCCAGATATTGTCATTATTCAGCTCTTTGTCATGGGATATCCTTATATTGCGGAGAATTATATCATGTCCCGGACCATATGTCTCATTATATGTCTGAAAGTACACGTTATAAAGAGAGTTAGCACCATAGCTTCCGATGACGGTTTTATTTGGCTGCATATAGATTATTGCGTCTTTAAAACGGTAACGCCCATTGCTGTCCTTAGTATACGTGCCTGTTTTGCTGATGTTCTTTGTTATGACGATAGTACAGGGATCGGTACTTGTACAAGCAGCTTTGAGCTGATCAAAATTCTGTACTTCTACAACTTTTCCGAGTGCTCCTCCTATATCACAAGCCTTTACTCTTCCGCTCATATCCTTTGAATAGCCTGCAAATCCCTGCAATCCAACAGAATTGAGAAGCCATTTCTGTTCATTTCTGCCGCTGTATTTTGAGATCACAAGCTTATTGCCACTGTTGGTAAGAGCCATATCAGTATTCTCATAGTTCACTATCTTGTAGTAAAGATCATGACCATAGCTGTCTTTCTGAATCGGTACTACATACCAATGCTGAGTCTTTTCACTCTCACTTCCGAAGATCACGCATGAAGTGCCTTCGACTGCATTATATCCGATTGGTGTAAGCAGTCTTCCGGTGCCCATATTTGTCAGCTTGTAGAAACTGCCTTTGCTGTCTGTGCCAACATAGTCGAAGCGCCAGTTTTCATTCTGAGAGTTTTTGAGTTCTGAGGCAACAACAGCTGATTTATCATCATATCCGGAGATATTCAGATGCCTGCTGTTATCATATGTACTTATGCGCAGCAATACAGCTGGATGATCCGCTGATGCTGCTTCAGCGCTGGAGAAGGCGAACAGCTCTGCGACCACAAAGGTAAAGATTGCTGCAAAAACGCAAACAAACATAAACACTTTTGATGGACATATCTTCTTCATCATAAAACCTCCTTAGGGAAAAAGGCTGTATCCAACCCAAAAGAATACAGCCCCGAGACTTCTGAACGTCCCCCTTTACTTATAGGACGGACAGCAAGGAATTATTTCGGGCAGCACCTGCTGTCCGAAGGTACTGCTTGCAGTATATGGGATAATTGTGCAGATGTCCGCATTACCGCTTTTCTATATATAATAATAAAACAAAACGCTCATCTTTTCAATGCTATTTTCGAGCAAAATAATGATGTTTTTTATCAAAAAAGGGAGCTGTAAAGCTCCCTTCGTTCACTTATTCTGTTTTCTGTATTGTATGGCTGTCATTCCGCACTTTTCCTTGAACTGACGCATAAAATGGCTCTCATTATTGTATCCGCACTGCTCTGCTATCTCCTGTATACGCATATCTGTATTCATAAGAAGCTGCATTGCACGTTTAATTCTTGCAGAGATGATATCGTCCTTTATTGTGACACCGAAAAGCTGCTTATACAGTCTTTGCAGATGACTTCTGCTTATTCCTATATCACGCGAAATAGAGTCCATATCACGTTCTTTCTGCGGCTGTGAGATAAGGCTTCTCCTAAGGCGGTATATCTGCTCCTTATAGTCAATATAATTGCTCTCGGCAGCATTCTTTTTATCATTAAGGGATTGTACAGACTCATAAACGAGTTTTTCAACAGCAGAGCTTTCCACAGTGTTCACAACAGTGATATTCGTAACAAATTCAGGAAGTCTTACATCACCGAAGCGTTCACGCAGTCCCACTTCAATTGCAGCAATAAGGTTCTCGGAGGTATTGACTATCCCCTCCTGTTCCTGAGACGGCAGAATAATTGCATAAATACTATCGCTTATCCTTCCGAAGAGTCTTTTTACACATAAGCTCATCATTATATTGTCAATGGCTCCCCTCAAATCTATGGAATTGATCTGCTCGGGATAGTATGTGATGAGGAGAAGATAACTGCTCTTTTGTTCGTTTTTGTATTTGTTTATCATTTCAGGAACACGGATCATAAAACCGCGTCTGTTGAAAACACCTGTCACAGGATCGGTCTCAGACAGTTTTTCAAGCTGACTTTTATAATACTGTTCATAGATCATCTTCTGTAGACTCTTCACTCCATTGGCAACTGCATCACACCAGCTTACAAAATGCTCGTCAAGAGATATAAACCGCGTGTCCGGATAAGCCATTGCAAGGTAGCCGAAAATCTGTCCGCTGCAATGCAGAGAGGTCAATACAATGAGATGAGGAGTGTGAGGACGGGTAAGTGCAGGAAGGATATCTGATGTCTTAAAACTGTAAAACGCCTCATCGTTGCCTTTGCTGCGCTTGGACAGGAGCATATACATCTCATCAGGATATCCGTACTGGCGAAAATCATCGGGATTATCCAAATTGCCTTTCCAGTCGCTGCAAAGGCACACATCGAGCCATTCTACACCGCTGAATATATGTCCTACCTCGTTTATTCTCTCGGAAAGCTCTTTTACATCTGACGTACCTGACATATGATAAATATAGTCGGTAGCTATAAACTGTCTCTTTTCCCTGCTTCTGAGTATCATATCAAACAAATTCGGGTCTATCTCAGTTTCTTTGGAACAGCCGCAGCTTTTTCCGTAGCGTATGCTCTTGGCAAACAGCTTCTGCTGAGGAGCGTTTCCGCTTATCATGCCGTACAATCTGCAAACTGCATCAGCACCGAATTGTTTATCACGTCCTGTTATTGTAGTAAGTGACGGCTTGCAGAATAATGAATCGACCGCTCCATCAAATCCTGTTACCTTTATATCCTCAGGAACTCTGACACCAT
>CADBAC010000117.1 GCA_902792495.1 Ruminococcus flavefaciens
ATTATGTGCGTGGTAGAGGCAGGTGCCGCTGCATGTCTGTACCGCTCCGCCGTGAAGGGAACCGGCAAGACCGTGCGCGTGACGGGCAAGCTCGACACGATCATGGCGGGTCTGGCCTGCGGCGAGGCCAATAAAATCGGTTGGGACATCCTGCAGAATCACGCGGCGGGATTTGCCGCCTGCCCCGACTGGATGAGTGCAAAAGGCACCAGAATGTACGGCGTTCCCCTGGCGGGAGACCCGGTCGTCATCTCGGGCGAATCAGGATCGGTTCCCATGGGCTTCATGGCTTCCATCCTCAAGTACCCTGACTATGAATATGTGAAAGAGGCTCTGAAGCTCGACAGCAATTCCCAGGTTCTCCTCGTCTCGACAGAAGGCAACACGGATCCGACCCGCTTCCGCGAAGTCGTCTGGGACGGACTCTACGGTGTCCGCCACCGCGGCGACGCAGTCATATAAGCTCAGGCGGCTCTTTGCGCGCCGGTGCGCGCAGGCAAAAGAAAAGCAGAATACATCTGCGCACCAGTCACATCCTGCACGGAGCGCTTTTGAAAAAGGGCTTCCGCCAACAGCGGCGGTCCCCTCTGTCAGCTGCGCTGACATCTCCCCACCCCGTGGGGAGTCACCTCAAACTCCCTTCCTAAAACTTTTAGCTCCGTTTTTTCTGCAAGGGGTACCCCTTGAAAGAGAAAACGGAGCTATTTTGTTTATATGGGGGTACCCCTTGCAGAAAAAACAAAGTTGGAAGTCTTTGGAAAGGGGTCTGGGGAAGAACCTTTCTCCAGAAAGGTTTGCCCCAGTAGTAGGTATAAACTTCTGTACGAGTACCGCAGTTAGGACAGCAGGCTTTTATAATTATAATTCAACTGCGACTGCACATCTCTCGCAGAGGTCGGGATGATCGTGATTTGTACCAACGTACTTGGAGTAGCACCAGCAGCGCTCGCACTTGCCGCCTTCTGCCTTTGCTACCTCGAATGTTGTAGCGCCCTCTGACTTCTCAACACTTACGCCTGAAACGATGAGGATATCCTTCAGCTGGTCAGCCAGTGAAACATATCTGTCGTAGTCAGCTTCGCCGCTCTTTATGATGATCTGAGCTTCCAGTGACTTACCGATAGTCTTGTCGTTTCTTGCGTCTTCGAGAGCCTTGTTTGCGCCGAGACGTGTATTGTAAATGAAGTCCCACTTATCCTTGAACTCATCGCTGAATACGATACCGCTCTTCTCAGGCATCTGATTAAGGAATACGCTTTCCTTGTCGTCAGCTGCTGCATGAGGCATGAACTGCCAGATCTCTTCAGCTGTGAAGGATATGATAGGAGCCGCAAGTCTTGTGATTGCGCTGAGTATGCGGTACATAGCTGTCTGAGCAGCACGGCGCACCTCAGAATCCTCCTTCTCGCAGTACAGTCTGTCCTTGATGATATCAAGGTAGAAGTTGGACATATCTATTACGCAGAAGTTATGGAGCGCATGGAAAGCAATATGGAAGTCGAATGCTTCATAGCCTTCCTTCATCTTGTCGATGAGAGCGTCCAGCTTCATCATTGCCCATTTATCAAGCTCTGTCAGCTTGTCATCGGATACGCTGTCCTTATCGGGATCGAAACCGTTTCCGTTGCCAAGGTTGCCGAGAATGAAACGAGCAGTATTTCTGATCTTCTTGTAAGCATCTGAAAGCTGACTGAGTATCGGCTTAGAGATACGGATATCGCTGTGATAATCGGAAGAAGCTACCCACAGACGGAGGATATCAGCGCCGTACTGGTCTGTTATCTCGCTGGGGTCGATACCGTTGCCAAGTGACTTGTGCATGGTCTTGCCTTCGCCGTCAACAACCCAGCCGTGAGTGCAGACAGCCTTATAAGGTGAGCTTCCCTTGTATACAACAGATGTAAGGAGTGATGACTGGAACCAGCCTCTGTACTGGTCAGCGCCCTCCAGATAGAGGTCAGCAGGCCATGACAGGCTCGGGAAATCCTCACCTTCCATAACGGAGGTATGAGATACACCGCTGTCGAACCATACATCCATGATATCATATTCCTTAGTGAATTCGCCGCATCCGCAGTCGCACTTGACGCTTGCAGGGATGAATTCGCTTACTTCCTTGGTCCACCATGCATCGCTGCCTTCCTTGCGGAACAGGTCAGAGATAGCCTTTATGGTCTCGTCGGTGCAGATAGGCTTGCCGCAGTCCTTACAGTAGATAACAGGGATCGGAACGCCCCATGTTCTCTGACGGGAGATACACCAGTCGCTTCTGTCACGTACCATTCCCTTGATACGATCCTCGCCCCACTCAGGGATCCACTTAACAGACTCGATAGCCTTTACAGCCTCGTCCTTGAAGCCGTTTACCGAGCAGAACCACTGTTCAGTTGCACGGTAGATGATAGGGCTGTTACATCTCCAGCAGTGCGGATACTGGTGGACGATCTTCTGAGTAGCCAGCATAGCGCCAAGTTCAGTGAGCTTAGCAGCGATAGCCTTGTTTGCCTCGTCAGTGTCCATTCCCTCGAATTCGCCTGCTTCTGCGGTCTGTCTGCCCTTAGCGTCAACGCATACGATGATACCGATATCGTCGTAGTTCTTGCAGACCTCAAAGTCCTCAACACCGTAGCCGGGAGCAGTATGTACGCATCCTGTACCGCTTTCGAGAGTTACGTGGTCACCGACGATGATCGGTGACAGACGGTCATAGAGAGGATGCTTTGTCTTCATTCCCTCAAGCTCAGCGCCTGTGAAGATATGCTCTGTGGTATACTCAGTGATACCGGCAGTTTCCATAGTAGTCTTTACAAGCTCCTCAGCCATTACGTAGTACTCATCGCCTACGTGAACGAGGGTATAGTTATACTCAGGGCCAAGGCAGATAGCAAGGTTGCCGGGGATGGTCCATGTAGTAGTTGTCCAGATAACGAAGTATACCTTTGAAAGATCAAGACCGAGGGAAGTGAACATACCCTTGTCATCGGTAACATTGAACTTTACATAGATAGAGTAGCATGGGTCGTTTGAATACTCGATCTCAGCCTCAGCCAGAGCGGTATTACAGGAAGGGCACCAGTAAACAGGCTTCAGGCCCTTGTACATATAGCCCTTCTTAGCCATTGAGCCGAACACCTCTACCTGCTTTGCCTCGTACTCAGGACGGAGTGTGAGGTATGGGTAGTCGTAGTCGCCCAGTGAGCCAAGTCTCTTGAAACCCTTCATCTGATTTGCTACCTGAGTCATAGCGTATTCACGGCAGTGCTTTCTCAGCTCTGTAGGAGGGATAGCACCGTCCTTTACGCCGATAGCTTTCATAGCTTTAAGCTCGATAGGAAGGCCGTGAGTGTCCCAGCCCGGAACGTATGGGGCACAGAATCCGGTCATATTCTTATATTTAACAATGAAATCCTTCAGACTCTTGTTGAGAGCGTGGCCAAGGTGGATATCACCGTTAGCGTAGGGAGGGCCGTCATGAAGAACATAAGCAGGCTTGCCCTTATTCTTTTCGATCATCTTGTAATAGAGTCTCTCGCTCTCCCATCTTTCGAGAGTTTCGGGTTCTCTCTTAGGCAGATTTCCTCTCATGGGGAATTCTGTCTTCGGTAAATTCAGTGTACTATTATAATCCTGTGCCATTTTCACCTGATCCCCTTCATGCATTGCAGGGGATCCTCCTTTCAAGCTTTTTATTCAGTTTTATATGATATAGCGATCATTCGCTAACGATGGTTTCCTCGATCTCAGTAACAGGGATCTCAGCTGTTGCTTCGATGGACTTCTCCACAGCGGGAGCGATCTCAGCAGCTGTTTCCTCTGCTGCTTCACCTGTAACAGCAGCAGCAACTTCATCAGCTGTTTCTGCCGTAGCAGCCTCTTCAGCTTCAGTCTCCTCATCAACAGTCTCAGGCATAGATGAGATGAGTTCAAGGTGGCTCTTATACATATCGAAAAGGCTCTTCTTGAAATCAGCTACCTGACGCTGAGCTTCGATGAGTGCTTCCTTCTCCTTAGCGATCTCAGCACGGTTCTGCTCCATCTTTATAGCGTGCTGACGAACAGCTTCGTCTTCGAGAGCAGCAGCCTTTGCCTGAGCCTCAGCCATGATCTGGTCAGCCTTTTCCTGAGCATCAGCGATAACGAGGTGGCCCTGCTTCTGAGCGCCGAGAAGAGCGTCCTTGAGAGCATCCTCATCACGCATATATTCTCTTACCTTGTCTGCGAGGACCTGGATCTTATTGTTAGCTTCTGCACGCTCACGCTCCATCTCGTCGAGTTCAGCTTCGAGCTGTGCAAAGAATTCATCGATCTCTTCCTGCTTGTAACCGAAAGCAGCCTTCTCAAATCTTTTGTTTCTTACGTCTTTTGAAGTAATCATATCTATTTCACCTCTATATATATTTTAATACTTCAACGTGTATGCGTCCCTTTCCTGACAGGCCGTTCACAGCGGAGAGAACGTATCTTCCGCTGCCTCTGACAGATATTATGTCCCCCTCATGCAGTTCCTGCGATATAGAGGAAGCGGTAAAATGGTTCACATCCACCTTATCCGAGCGGATGAGACCTGCCGCACTGTCACGGCTGATATGGGCGGCGAGACTGACGATGCAGTCAAGCCTGAGTGACGCAACCGTACCGATGATCTTTTTATATTCCTGTCTGACTTCCAGCTCAAAGGGGCGGTCATCGCTGACCTTGACGCCGACTCTGCCTATCTTTGATACAGAAGAAAGTATAAGCTTTGCGGCGACTTCCGTAACGAAGGCCTGCGTCTCTCCCTCGGCAACAACTATATCGCCGATAACTTCACGCTTCAGCTGCATCCCCATGAAAGAGCCGAGGAAATCCCTGTGAGTCAGCTTGTCCTCTTTACGGTAGGTAAAGGTGAGACAGACGAAGGGATAATCCTCCTCCACGTAATCATCGCAGTAATCATGGTATATTGCCAGCATTTTCCTTCTTGCGTCGGGGAAGCCTCCCCACAGCCTGTACATCAGTTCTCCCGTATTTTTCCTGCACCACGCCTCAGCTTCAGCGCACTGTCTCTCATCAAGGAATGACGAAAAGGCATAGCTGCTGTTTCTGCGGGCCTGATCGGTCAGGTCTGAGAGTCTTGCGGCAAAGAGCTTGTCAGAGCGGTCGTTCATCAGATGAATACGCCGTTATTTTCCAGCTCGCCGACGAGGTCTTCGCCAGTCGATGATCCTTCTCTTGTTCTCGGGAGAAGCTGTCTCAAGGTTGAGGACAACAGTCTTCTTAGCGATGAGGTGGTCTGCGATCTGCTTAGCATCTGTGAAAGCTGAAGGCTTAACGAGAACTACCTGAAGCTGTGCTGTAGTCTGAACATTTACGACCTTGCTGTTTCTTCTGCCTGTAGGAGCGCCGCCGACAGGAGCAGCTGTTTCCTGTGGAGCTGAAGGAGCTTCCTCACGCTCAACAGACTTAGGAGCACGCTCTTCACGCTCTGTACGTACAGGAGCGTCCATCTGCTCGAAGTCATCTTCCTCTGCAGCAAAGAAAAAATCCTTGATACCATCAAAAAATTTCATAATAATTCTCCATTCTCCGCATTGTTATAAATGATTGATCATTGTCACGGAATAAATGCGGAGTATTCCGTGAATTTTCAGCATTCCGCCGGTAATTAGCTTTACTTGTTGTAATTTCTCGCACCGAAGAGGCCTGAGCCTATCCTTACGAGAGTTGAGCCGTACTTTACGGCATCGATATAGTCATGGGTCATGCCCATAGAAAGTATATCCATTGAGATATTCTCACGCTTTTCGTCTTTGAGCTTATTGAAAAGCTCGCCCATTCTTCCGAGGAAGATATCGCTGTCAGCAGGGGGCGGTATAGTCATAAGTCCCCTGACCTTTATATTTTCCATAGACGCAGCGGCTTCAAGCAGTTCATCCAGTTTATCCGGAGCCACACCGCTTTTGGATTCCTCTCCGCCTATGTTCACCTCACAGAGTATGTCCATGACCTTATTGTTCGCCTTTGCGAGGCGGTCTATCTCATGGGCAAGCTTTATGCTGTCCACGGACTGTATCATGTCCATCTCGTTGATGATGTATTTTACTTTATTTGTCTGCAAATGGCCGATGAAGTGGATCCTGGGCGGCTTTCCGCTTTGGGTCGACGCTGAATAGAGATCCTTCTTTGAAAGGAATTCCTGAACTCTGTTCTCGCCCATAAGGTCCATTCCCCAGTCGAATATCCAGTTCACCACTTCCGCAGGAACTGTTTTCGTAACAGCCATTATATCGACTTTACTGCCGTCATTGCGGTATTTGTCATAAGCCTCGCTGATATTGGCGGCTATAACGCTTAAATTATTCTTCACAGTATCATAACTGTAATTATTTTCCAAGCTGATCAACACCTTCAATTATAATATCGTCATAGAGGGAAAGGTAATCACTGTCCCCTGTATGTTCGGCGGAGAGCACATAATCGGTACCCTCATAGATAACGTCGATCTTCTTGAAGTCCACCTGTTCGCCTTTGAGTATGTAAACGCCTTTGGTATTGACGATACCCTCTGATTTATTGCCGTCCTCGTCGTAGAGTTCCTCATCGAGGTCAACGAAACGAATGGCTTCACGGGGCACTTTAAGTCCTGAATACTCGCCTTTTATGAGTTCCACCATTTCGCAGCGGTGCTGGACCAGATCGTAGTTGAACCTGCTGCATGACATAATGATGATGCTTTTTGCAGGATCGCCTTCATCACGGATATCGTATATCTCGGCATTGCAGGTATCAGCCGAAGAACCGAATCTCAGCTTTACCTTGTCGCCGATAGCGTACATTTTCTTTGAATTATCTGCGATCACCGCAAGGTACCAGGTATAGCCGTCAACCAGCTTGCCGACGATGTTATTGTCTGTCAGTTTTCCGTCGGCAGCACTCTCGATCTGTGCGATGGTTATAGTGCCAAGATTATCCTCGCTGAACTGCTCCTCATAGCCGTCGCAATAGCTTACGAAATAAGCGGAACGGGATGAAAGGATAGTTTCGGTAGGCTCCACCGAAGATTGTTCAAGAGATGCGAGCTGAGTTTTGATATCGGCTATCTGCGGCGAAAAATCCTCAACCTCATTGGTAATTATCTGATAGGTACTGAGGTGAACGAGCAGATCGTCCATAGTTGACTGCATATTCTGATAGTCCTTCATATCACGGTAATACATCAGACTGCGGTAGTTCTCCTCAATGCCCTCGGATAATGTGGAAGGCTGAGCTGACTCAAGAGTACCGGGATTCTGTATCATTTCAAGTATATCCAGTTCACGGGTAAGCTTGTCTATCTCACGGTTGATGCTCACCTGATCGTCATTGGGATATACCTGAGCGATAACGCCGCCGCTGCTCAGACGGCCTCCGTCCGAGACATTGTAGCTGAGAACGCCGCTGCCGCTGTATGTAACAGGTTCTTCTTTTCTGATAAAAACGCCCTTATACTCCTGTGAAGCTGTAGCGCTTGCTCTCAGGGCAGAGACAGTATCCCTTTCCCTGTTGCGGAAATGCAGAACGATGCTGACGAATACGATAAAAAGCAGGATCAGGACGATATTACGCAGCATTTTTACAAAAAAGCTGCCTTCTGATCTATAGATCCGCATTCATATCACCTGTCAGTCGTTTTTCTCGGAAGCGTCCAGTATAGAAACAGGTCTTGCAGGAATGATGGTAGAAATAGCGTGCTTGTAAACAAGCTGCTGCTTTCCGTCGCAGTCAAAGATGGCAACATAGCTGTCGAAGCCTCTTACCAGGCCTTTGAACTGGAAACCATTTGTAAGAATAATAGTTACCATTATCCTGTCTTTTCTGCACTGATTAAGGAACACGTCCTGCAGATTGATTGTTTTGTTCATACACATTCTCCTTTTTCTCAATACTTTGATCGTGTACTGCCGCATCATAGGCGCACCTTAAAACGCAGATGATACTTTTAGATGGAAATACACACAATACATTATATCACATATGAAAGTATTTTGCTATAGCTTTTTCGCATTTTTCTAAAATTTCATTTTTTTTATCAATTCTGTCTAAAAATATCCAGTTTATACGGTCATTTTTTCTAAACCACGTTAACTGGCGCTTGGCATATCTTCTGGTTTCCTGTTTGATTATGCCGATACAGTCCTCCAGTGACATCGTTCCCTCGAAGTAAGGGATGAGTTCCTTGTAGCCTATGGCATTGGCCGCGGTCTTCATTCCGCTCTGCTGCCACAGGTCACGGGCTTCTTCCACCAGGCCTGCCTTCACCATTTCGTCCACACGCAGGTTTATGCGGTCGTAGAGCTTCTGTCTGTCCTCGAAGTTGAGACCGAATATCAGGGAATCGTAAGGGCTTTCCACCTGTTTGCTCTCGGCTTTCAGTTCGCTGAACCGCCTTCCCGTTACGTGACAGACCTCGATGGCACGAACCACTCTCACCAGATTATTGGGATGTATGCCCTCAGCGGCTTCGGGGTCAAGCTCCGCAAGCCTTGCATGGAGCGCCTCATTGCCGTTTTCACGGGCAAAAGCGTACAACTCCTCACGGTAAGCCTCGTCACTTCCGCCCTCGGAGAATTTCACATTCTCCAGAAGCGAGTCCCGCCGCCGAAAAGCTGACATCACGGTCAAGGAAGTCCATGAGATGATGGGGGATCCCCTGCTTTTCTTCTTCCGTCGGCTTTGCAGAGGCTATGTCCATGCCCTTGTATATCTGCATGGAATCGGCAGAGACTACCTCTCCGCCGTACTTTTTTGCAAGTTCCACGCCCAGCCACGTCTTGCCCGAGGCGGTAGGCCCCACTACTGCAAGGACAAAGGGCTTGTTATTCTTTCCGTTCATTATCAGTTTCTCCCGACTGTAAGAGCTTTTTCTTTCTGCGCTTGTTACGTATCAAATAAACCACGCCGAAAATGGTCATTGCTATGAAAAGCAGCCACATTCTGCTGTCTCTGAAAGGACTTACTGTTGCGGCTTTATAGCTGAGTTCATCCCCGTCTGCGTAAAGATCATATGAAACTCTCCTCAGAAATACAGGCATTATATGCTTTTCTTCTGTGATACCGAGGATATTTCCGTCCTTGTCACAGTAAGCTACTTTTATATACGGAAGATACTCGAATCTGCCTGCCCAGTCTTCAAAACATATCTTATTATCGGGCTGTGCAGGGTCTATCCTGTCTCCGGTATAAAAGAATTCAGTATGGAACATCAGGCTTTTGTAACCGTCCTTGTCGTACTGTGCAACTTCGCAGTCGTGACCACTGATCCCCAGAATGGGTTCATAAGTCATATATGTCGGACTTTCTCTCTCCCAGTCACCTTTCGCAAGAACATCCGCAAATACTGTGCCTTCGGGCATATTTTTGAGATGAAGATAAACAAGCTGGTCGCTCCATGCGCCGGTGGTGACCTTGCTTATTATCCATAAGCCGATGCATCCCAAAAGAACAAGATATACTGCTATGAATACTACTGAAAAAACCTTGAATAAGCGCTTCATGATTACCTCCTGAGTTACTGCTCTTTTCTTTCTGTCTCCTCATCATCCTCCTCTTCCTCAGCTTCTTCAACTATATGAGTCGGCTCAGAGATAAGATTATCGTAAACCGTTACTATGGTCTTGGCGCAGATGGATGCCGCAAGCACTCCGGGGATGAAGGCAAGGGCGAATACCATAGCTCCACGTACCAACTTATTTTTACTTTTTACTATATCAGGACGTTTGATAAACAGTGTCATTACTCCGACAAATGCCACTGCAAAACAAGCCAGTGTATACCACACTTTTTCGCTGATATGGAAATGCATCGGACGATCTCCTTTCTTTTAATGCATAGTAAACTTAATTTCCTATATGTGAGCGCAGGAGAACGCATTCATTCTCAATTCTGCATTCTCCATTCTCAATTCATCAGGTGCGCTTGAATTGATGTGCGATGTTGTTCTTGGTCATGGTGAACATCACAGGTCTGCCGTGAGGGCAGTGTCTTATCCTCTCATCGTAGTAGACCTGCTCGGCAAGGGACTGCAATTCTGCCATCTCGTTCTTGTCATTGGCTTTTACGGCCGACTTGCAGGCAACCGTATGGAGCATATCGTCCAGCATATGGGACTGGGGGTTATGGGCATACATACGCAGATTTGACAAGATCAGCAAGGAGTTCGGTATTCTCCTGGAGAGCGCTTACCTCGTCGCCTGTCATGAGGACTTTTATCCCCGTCAGCAGTTTCTGGCTGTACTGACGGCAGTTGCGGCTTTTCAGCCTCTCGAATATGATACGCTCATGGGCGGCGTGTTTGTCTATCATTATAACTGTGTTGTCTCCCACTTCAGCGATGACATACAGGCCGAAAGCCTCACCGATAACACGTATCTTCGGCTTTTCCGTCCACACCGACTGCTCAGGCTCGGGAGCTGCCTCCTGCTTCACGGGAGTGCTGGCAAATGAGCTTGTGTTGATGTAGCTGAATCCTTCAATAGGCGCAGGTTCCGGCTTTTCAACAGGCGGCTCAGGCGCTTTCACAGGCTGAGGAGCGCTCTGCACCACAGGTCTCACAGGCTCGGCAGGTGCCGACTGAACTACAGGTCTTGCCTGCTCCGTCTGCAAAGGTGCAGGCTCAGCAACAGGCTCAGGCTTGCTGTATTCGGGGCAAACCTCAATATCCGCAGTTTCAAGAGGGATATCCTCCTCTTTCTCCTGCACAGGCTGTACCGCAGGCTTTTCCTCGGCCATGCGGCGCTCTGTCTCGGCTATCTGAGAAACGGGGGTGAACATGAACTCCTGCTGTTTCATCTC